>JBKJRK010000240.1:0-9023 GCA_046593135.1 Tepidisphaeraceae bacterium
GTCGGGGGCGGCTTCCCACTCCGCCGCGTGCCGTTGGGCCTCGTCGGTACGGCCCATGAACGCCGCCGCGTGCGCCCGCAGCGCCAGCACCGGCCGCATGCCTTCCTTCTCGGCGGCGTAGAAGCGTTCCATGTCCGCAAAGGTTGATTCGATCTGCTCGACCGACACTTCCGAATACTCCGGCAGCCGCTCGGTCACCCATTTGTAATACCACAGCAGATACCCGCGCAAATCGGCGTAATTCGCGTCGCGTAGATATAGCGCCTTCATCTCGCCGAAGCCGATCATCTCGTAATCAAGCCGGCCTTCGTGCGAGCCCGCTTCGATCAAATGCCGCGCGAACTCCGCGACCGTTCCGCCGTCGTCGTTCGCCTTGCCGAGCTCGATGATCTCGCGCATCGCACGCAAGAGCGGCTCGCTGCGCAGCGCGGCGAGGCCGTCGATCTTCAGTTGCAGCGTCTCGCCATATTTGCTCGTCACGGATGTCTCGTCCCTGTTGCCAGACTGTCGATCGCAAAAATTTCGGGCCGCGGATCGTACTGTACTGGGGGAAGGCACGTGGGGGTCATTGGGCGGGTCGAGCCAATCGGCGAACAAACTCGGCATGCCCTTCGGTCGCCACGCCACGTTCGACGGTGGCGAACAGCGACGGAAGGTCCAACGCCCCCAATGCTTTCGGATCGAGCCACAGGCCGGGGAAACACGCGCTGCGCATAGAGCCGTCATCGGCGGTGAGCATTGGTTCGTAGCGTCCCTCGCGGAGGATGAACCAGTCCACGGCGCCGTCTTCGGTTCGCCACGCGATATACTCACGCACGCCGTTGCGGCGATACGCGTTCATTTTTGCGTGAAGATCGATGCTGACGGTTGACGCCGACACCTCGCACACCAGGTCCGGCGGTCCGCTGACATAATCGTCGGCATCCAACTTTGCCGTACCGCCGACGTGGGGAGGCAGCAACAGTAGAAGATCGGGTTGGGGCTCGTTGTCTTCGTCGAGTCGAACCGTAGCGTTGTCACCGAATAAATCGAGGCCGGGCGTCTTGGCGAGGTAGTATGCAAGCCAGCCCGCCAGAACCGTGTGTGGCATCCCGTGCTTCTTCAAACGAACCGGCGACGGCATATACACCACCCCCTCGACCAGTTCCGCTTTTTTCACCTGCGTCATCGTGCGGTATCGCCGCTCGAACTCCTCCCGCGTTAGCCGGTCGCCGTTCTCCAACGCGGGAGTCGGCGCAACAGGCGCGTGGGGGAAAACGACGGGCTGTGTCCGGGCGACCGACATGGCAACATTCTACCGCATGACGCGATAGCACGCGAAGCAATCCGTCATAGTCCGCTGTCATTTACCGCGACGCCGTGCGCCTTGAGCGTATTCACCTGCACGAGCTTGGCTTCTTCTGCATCTTTCACGTTGTCGGTGTGGCAGACGGCCTTCTTTCCTTTGTGGGCAAGCTTGTGGATTTCTTCCTCACTGAGGTTGCCGCGTTGCTTGAGGATGTCTGCGCCGGCGGGAGTGACTCCGGGGGAGGCGATCGCTTTCTTGGCCGGTTGGGCGGCTTCGTCTTTGCCGCTGAAAAAGTCGGTGATTTCCTTGCTGATGCGCACCGAGCACCAGTCGTGGCCGCACATGGCGCAGAAGTCGGTGTCGACTTCAAGATCTTCGTCGTGATACGCGCGGGCGAGTTCGGGATCGAAGCTGAGGTCGAAATGCCGCTGCCAGTTGAGTGCGGCGCGGGCTTTGGTCAGTTCGTCGTCGCGGTCGCGCGAGCCGGGAATGCCGAGGGCGACGTCGGCGGCGTGGGCCGCGATCTTGTAAGCGACACAGCCTTGCTTGACGTCGTCCTTCTTCGGCAGGCCGAGATGCTCCTTCGGCGTCACATAGCACAGCATGCTCGCGCCGTGATACGCCGCGGCCGTCGCGCCGATGCAGCTAGTGATGTGGTCGTAGCCGGGGAAAATATCCGTGACCAACGGCCCGAGCACGTAAAACGGCGCCCCGTGGCAGAGCGTCCGCTGGAGCTTCATGTTGTATTCGATCTGGTCGAACGGCACGTGGCCCGGCCCTTCGATCATGACCTGCACGCCCTTCCGCCAGGCGCGCTCGGTGAGCTCCCCGAGCGTCGCAAGCTCGGCGAGTTGCGCCCGATCCGTCGCGTCCGCGAGCCCACCGGGGCGTAGGCCGTCTCCGATGGAGAACGTGACGTCGTGCTCGCGCATGACGTCGCAGATCTGTTCCCACATCGTGTACATGATGTTTTGCCTGCTGTGGTGAAGCATCCACTTGGCAAGCAGGCTGCCGCCACGGGAAACGATGCCGATGAGTCGCTTGCGGACGAACGGCAGGTGCTCGCGGAGCACGCCGGCGTGGATCGTGAAGTAGTCGACGCCCTGGCGGGCCTGGTGTTCGAGCGTTTCGAGGACGAGCCGATCGTCGAGGTCTTCGATCTTGCGGCCGATGATCATCGAATAGATCGGGACGGTGCCGATCGGCACCGTGCTGTTCCGGCAGATCGCGTCGCGGCAGGCGTCGAGGTCGCCGCCGGTGGAGAGGTCCATCACCGTGTCGGCGCCCCATTTTTCGGCCCAGCGAAGTTTTTCGACTTCTTCATCCGTGCCGGAGCTGATGGGCGACGCGCCCATGTTGGCGTTGATCTTCGTCAGGCTCGCCCGGCCGATGGCCATCGGGTCGAGGTTGTGCTTGAGATGATTCTTGTTCGCCGGGATGACCATCCGCCCCGCCGCCACCTCGTCACGAACTTGGGCGGCGGTCAGGTGCGGTTCGCGCGTCGCGACGCGGTACATCTCCGGGGTGATGACGCCGAGCCGGGCGTGTTCGAGTTGCGTGATCGGCTGAAAGCCCGTTTGCGGACGAACCGCGCGGACGCCACCCGCCGCCTCGGTAAACACGTGCCACTCATTCGCACCCGTATGCCTTTGCGCGTCCGCTCCTTCTTCGCTCTCCCACCCTTCCGGCAGAAAATCCCACGCCGTCTTGTCGCTCGGCTGCGGCATGCCCGGGGTATCCGGCGAGCTGAACGTCCAAGGCGTACCGACCCGCCCGCGGTTGGCGAAGGAGCCGGGCGTGGTGCCCTCGCGGTCGGTTGAGGGATTGTCGCCGAGCGGGGGTAATACAAACTCCGCAGCCTCATCGGACGCCGCAATCGGGGTAGTCTGGTGTTTCATTGGCGCACAACTCCTTCGCATCCAAGGCGAAGTTGGCGCATCGGCGGGAAAGGGGGAACGGCACCGCACCGGGCGTGCATAGCATGGCGGACGCCGTTCGCTTCCCTACGCCGGTGCGAGCCGGATCAGGTTCCAAGGGTTTACTCTCAGACCAGCCCACGGCGGGCCGATCACCCCTAGCGAACGATTGCAAAAGTCTAGGACCGCCGCGGTGTGTTCGCAAGCCGTGAGTGATGGGTAATGACCGCCAAATCAGGAAAGAAGAGATAGAGCCAAAGATGGGGCACAGATATGCACAGATAAAAAACCGATAACCACCAAGCACCACTTGCCTTCATCTGTGTGCATCTGTGCCCCATCTGTGGCTGGTTTTTCTCCTGTATTTTGTTGGCGGTCTTGGCCTCTTGGCGTTCATACTGTTCGTCGGACCGACGTGAATTGGTTGAGCATCGTGTGCCGAGTCCGTACGCTTTCGATATTGCTTTCAGAGGATTGTGGCGATGCCGATTCATCTGCCCCCAATTTCTCGACGGCGTTTTTTGACGGGCTCGCTTGCCGTCGGCGCCGGGTGGATGTCATCGGGCTGGCTGCATGCCGACGAAACGGGCCGGCGCGTCGACCCGCACCGCTTGGCGTTGCTATCCGACACCCACGTCGACGCCGACCCTGCGACAATCGTCCGCGACATCAACATGGCGGATCACCTCCGGCAGGCGGTCGCCGAGGTTCTGAAATTGGAAGCCGCCCCGGCTCGCGTGCTCGTGAACGGTGATTTCGCCTACTCGAGTGGGCAATCCGGCGACTACGCGTCCGGCGTCGACCTTCTCAGGCCGCTCCGCGAGGCTGGCATGCCCGTGCACATCGGCCTGGGTAACCACGATCACCGTGAACGCTTCCTCGTCGCCCTGCCGGCTGAGCACGAGCCTACGGAACCGGTCGAAAATAAGTACGTGTCCCTCGTCGCCCTGCCGCGCGCCAACTGGCTGATCCTCGACTCGCTCAACGTCACCAAAGAAACGCGTGGCGCACTCGGCCCGGGCCAGCTCGACTGGCTCGCCAAGACGCTCGACGCCCACGCGAACACGCCGGCTGTCGTGATGGTCCACCACCACCCCGAACTCGCCTTAAATGCCAAGCCCTCCGGCATCGCCGACACCGCCGCCCTGCTCGACGCGCTGTCCCCGCGCAAGCAAGCCAAGGCCCTAGTCTTCGGCCACACCCACCGCTGGCGTCACGAACGCCGGCCCGACGGCCTGCACCTCGTCAACCTCCCCGCCACTGCTTACGTCTTCGCGGACAAGCAGCCGAGCGGATGGGTAGACGCCCGGCTGGAAGAAACCGGCGCGACGCTCGAACTCCGCACCCTCGACCCACAGCACGCATGGCAAGGGCAAAAGCTCGCTCTGGAATGGCGAACGTAAACTTCGGAACTGTTTCAAAGCAGTTCAGCGCCAGCGGAACGGCGTCTCGACCGCCGCTTGCGTTTTCGCAGACGAAACTGCCTTTTCGGTCTGCGAAACCGCAAGCGGCCGATCGGCCGGGCTGGCAAACGGTGAGCTATACTCGCTACGGTTGTGGTGAACTTCTGTGGTGAACTTCTTTTCGCTCTCGTTCAACACGGAAAATCACGAAGGACACGGAGGAACTAGGAAGAAAATCGGACTCTCCGTGTGTTCCGTGTACTCCGTGTTTAATTTTGTTAGGAGTGATACCCAGAATTGCGCGGCGCTCTTCAGGCGGCGACCGGCGCGTCGACGGCGTCGTGGACGAGCCGGAGGTGCAGCGTGCTGGTCGATTCCGCCCCCTGGCTTCCCGGCCGAAACTCCGGCACGCACCACGACAGCGCCGCTACGGCTTCTTCAGAGGTCTGCTCGGCTGCCCGTGCGAGTCGGTCGAGCCCTTCGGCGACGTGGTGGGCGCTGGGCCGGGGAAGTTGCCAGACGCGGATCATTTCGTGCGCCGTCGGGCGGGTCTGCTCGTCGTCGCAGGAGAGTTCTTCGTAGAGCTTTTCGCCGGGCCGGATGCCGCTGAAGCGAACCGCGATGTCGACGTCGGGGCGAAGGCCATTCCGGCGGATGAGTTCGCGGGCTAGGTCGAGAATTTTGATCGGCTCGCCCATGTCGAGCACGAAGACCTCGCCGCCCTTTCCGATCGCGCCCGCCTGCATGACCAACTGGCTGGCTTCGGGAATCGTCATGAAAAAGCGACGCATCTCCGGGTGCGTGACCGTGACCGGCCCGCCGGCTTCGATCTGCTTCTGGAAAATCGGGACGACGCTGCCGCTGCTGCCCAGGACGTTTCCGAAGCGGACGGCGAGGAAGCGAGTGGTCGGTAGCCGGTGGTCGGTGGTCAGTGAAGACACTACCGCTGGTTCCTTCTGGCCACCGGCCATTGGCCACCGACCACTATTCAACGATTGCACGTACAGTTCCGCCACCCGTTTCGTCGCGCCCATCACGGAGCTGGGATTGACGGCCTTGTCCGTGCTGACCAGCACGAACGCCTGCGCCCCGGCGCCCAGAGCGGCGTCGGCAGCGGTCTTGGTTCCGAAGACGTTGTTGCGGACCGCTTCGCAGGCGTTCCGCTCCATCATGGGAACGTGCTTGTGGGCGGCGCAATGAAACACGACGTGCGGCTCCTCCGTGGCGAAGACCTGTGCCAGCCGGCGGGCGTCGCACACGTCGGCGAGGTACGGGCGGATGTCCGCCCCGAGCCAGGTTTCGCGCAGCTCGCGGTCAATTTCGAAAAGATTATTCTCGGCCCGCTCTACCAGCAGCATGCGCTGAGGGCAAAACCGCATGGCCTGCCGGCAAATCTCCGACCCAATGCTCCCCCCGGCCCCTGTCACCAACACCCGCTTGCCGGCCAGGAAACGCTGCAACTCCGGGGTGTCCAGGTTGACCGCGGGGCGGCCGAGCAAGTCGGACAGCTCGAACCGACGATCCCGTCGGGAGTTATGCGTGTTGAGGATGCGGCGAAGCGCGCGGAGCATTGGGGTCTAAGGAGGCTTATCGGCACAATTCGCCGGCTAAGTTCACCGAGTTCTCGGACGTAGAGACGCCCGAAGACACAAACAGAGCGGGCTCGGAACCCGTAACGCGTCGGGCTCATGGGAGATTCCTTACCTTCGCGCTGTGCATATTTTCGTGTAGCCGGCGAGCTTGTTCGCCGTGGGAGCGCTCACACGGCGAGCAAGCCCGGCGGGTACACGAAAAGTTTCCTTGCTCTAGCGGGGGAAAACAATTACGTCCGTTCGCCATGTGGCAATCTGGGTCATATTTTCCGCGAGACGCTTGAAACGACCAGGCAGCCGAGTTACATTCTTCAGTCTTGGCCTGCCAAGGGCCTTGCCCGCGACGGCGTTCCCGCCTGGGAGAAAGTGCCTTCGCGGGTTTTCGTTTTACAACTTCGCGTCGTGAGAACGTCTCTCGCGGTCGAAACCCAAACAAGCCCCACAGCGGGGCGTGCGCCTTGGCCGCCGCTATCGCTCGGGCTGGATTAAGAAGGATTTTGGATTTTGGATTTTGGATTTTGGATTAAAACGCGGGCCCCGGTAATAGCCCGCCTTAATCCACCATCCAAAATCCAAAATCCAAAATGACACCCGTCATGGCTCAATCGCACGCAGAACTCGTTAAATCGCTCGTCGATGCCGGCGTTCACTTCGGTCACCGCGTGTCGCGGTGGAACCCGAAGATGGAGCCGTACATTCACGGCAAGCGGAACATGATTCACATCATTGATGTGAAGGAAACCATCAAGGGCCTGCTCCGCGCCAAGAAGATGATGCAGAACATGGTGGCCGGTGGGAAGGACATCCTGTTCGTCGGCACGAAGCGTCAGGCCCGCCACGCGGTCGAGACGGAGGCCGCGCGCTGCGGCATGCACTTCGTGTCGGAGCGCTGGCTGGGCGGCACGCTCACCAACTTCCGCACCATTCGCGCCCGCCTCAACCGCCTGGACGAACTCGACAAGCTGTGGGAAACCGGCGCGATCGAAGCCGGCTACTCGAAGAAGATGAAAGCCACGCTCGGCCGCGAGCGGACCAAGATCAAGACCAACCTGGAAGGCATCCGGAAGATGGAGAAGATGCCGGGCGCAATGTTCGTCATCGACACCCGCCGGGAGCACATCGCCGTGAAGGAAGCCCGCAAGCTGGGCGTTCCGGTGATCGCGCTGATCGACACCGACAGCGACCCTGACCTGGTCGACCTGCCGGTCCCGGGCAATGACGACGCGATGCGCGCCGTCGAGATCATCATGCGTGAGCTGGCAGATTCGATCATCGAAGGCAAGCAGGGTCGCGTCGACAAGCCCGACGGCGAGGCAGGCGGCCCCCGCCGCCGCAGCACCCGCAGCGCGTTCCGCGCCGACGAGCGCGGCGCATCGGCATCGCCCGACGCCGCCGCTTCCGAAGCTCCCGAAGAGGTCCCTGCGGCGGCCCCCGCCGGCGAACCCGTGGCGGCCGGACAAGCCTAAGCGAATGATGATTGATGAATGCGGAATTCTGAACTAACAACAGAGAGCGATTCGAGCGTGCTGAATGTTGGATGACCTCGGGTGCCGAGTTTTTACTCAGCACTCATCATTCAGCATTCAGCATTCTCTTTTTGGAGACCAACCATGGCGGAAATCACCGCGAAACTCGTGAACGAACTGCGGTCCAAGACCGGCCAGGCCATGATGAAGTGCAAGCAAGTCCTCACCGAAGCCGGCGGGGACATGGAGAAGGCGCTGGAGATTTTTCGGAAGTCCGGCGTGAAAGACAGCCTTCGCGAGCGCAGCGCGACCGAGGGCCGTGTGCTGGGCGTCGCGACCGAAGACGGAAAGGCCGCCGCTCTCGTCGAGATCAACTGCAACACCGACTTCACCGCCAAGAGCGAGCCGGTTCTTAAGCTCGGCACCGAAGCCGCCCAACTGCTCGCGCACAACCCGAATTCCGACATCGCCCAGGCGATCGCGTCGCCCCTGACGCAAGTCTCGCAGACGACCGGCGAAAATGTTCAACTCGGCAAGAGCGCCGCCGTCCAGTCCCCCCCCGGCGGTAAGGCCGGGCTCTATCTGTACGGCATTACCGGCAAGATCGGCGTGGTCATGGCTTTCACAGGCCAGCCGGGCGAGGAATTGATCAAACAGCTCGGCGGGCACATCGCCTTCGCCAAGCCCATCGGGCTGAACCGTGCCGAAATCCCCGCCGAGCTCGTGGCCAAGGAAAAGGCTTTTGCCGTCGAACAGGCGGTCGCCACCGGCAAGCCGCAGAACATTGCGGAGAAGATCGCCGAAGGCAAGATGAACAGCTTCTTCGCCGAGCGCGCCCTGCTCGATCAGGAATTCTTCAACGCCCAGGTTTTCAAGGGCACCATCGCCAACTTCCTCAAGCAAAACGGCGTCGGCCTGGAAAAATATGTTCGGATCGAAGTAGGACAGGCATAATCTAGTGTCACTTGAGCCGCCCCGCAGGGACACCAGAATGTTGCCCGCGGCATCAGCCGCGAGTGAAAAAGGCGACGGTAGAAATCAGCCCCATTGAGGCGGAAGAACGCGGCGCGTCACGGAGACGCGCTTCTTTCGCCCCTACGGGGCTTTTGTTTCCTGGCAATGTTTACCCACGGCTCGCGCCGTGGGCAATATTCTTTTCTCGCCCCTCCGGGCTGAACCTGGAAGATTCCCTGCCGGCTCCGTCATATAATTAATCGACAGCCATCACCCGGGACGCGCGCCCATGATTCGTTTCTCCTGCATCTGCGGAAACCGTCTTGAGGCCGAGGACGAGCAGGGTGGGGGAGCGCTTCAGTGTCCCCTGTGCGGCCTCCTGACGGACATTCCGACCCTTTCAC
>JBKJRK010000618.1:0-3252 GCA_046593135.1 Tepidisphaeraceae bacterium
GGGGCTCACCTCGTCGACCGCAACGGCACGCGGTTCATGGCTGATTATCACGAAATGGGCGAGCTCGCCCCGCGCGACGTGGTCAGCCGGGCGATCGTCGAGCAGATTCGCAAGACGCATTACACGCACGTCTACCTCGACGTCCGCCACCTGCCGACGCAGCAGTTCCGCGAGCGGTTTCCGCAGCTCGCCAAGCTCGTCGACGAGTTTTCGATCGACGTCAGCAAGGACCTCATCCCGATCCACCCCGCCGCCCACTACATGATCGGCGGCGTCGACGTCGATCTGGACGGAAGGACCAGTTTGCCGGGGCTGTACGCCGTCGGCGAAGCAAGCTGTAGCGGGCTGCACGGGGCCAACCGGCTGGGCAGCAATTCGCTGCTGGAAGGGCTGGCGTTCGGCGCCCGGGCGGGGTTGGACGCGGCCCGGACGGCGCGCGAGAACACACCGAACTTTCCGCTGTCGCTGGACCATCGCATTCCGCCGTCGACGAAGACCGAACTGGACATCACCGACGTGAAGAGCAGCTTGCGGAGCGTCATGTGGCGTAACGTCGGCATCGAGCGTAAGGGCGACCGCCTCGACGAGACACGGGAGATCATTGCGTTCTGGAGCCGGTACGTGATGGACAAGGTGTTCGACCCAGCCGCCCTCGGTCCCGCGGTCAATGCGGGCTGGGAAGTACAGAATATGCTGACGGTCTGCGCGCTGATTTCGGCGGCCGCGTACGCCCGAACCGAATCGCGCGGGGCGCATCACCGCCTCGACTACCCCGGCCGCGACGACGCCCACTGGCGGCTTCATCTGCTGTGGCGCCGGCCCATGGAAACGCCGATCCCCGAGCCGATCGACGATTCGCCCAAACCTGTCAAACCGTAAGCGATACCCTTGTCCCGCGATTTTCTTCGAAAGTGAACGGACCCGGCGGGCGTGTCGTCTGTTTCATCTTTCTCCGCAAAATAGGAGGTCACGATTCTGAAACACCCCGGTCAAAACTCGGCCCTGCGGGCCGTCGCTAACCGGAAACAGATGTTTCAGAATCGTGCGCCCCTATTTAGTCCAGTTCCGTGAAATCGTCTTCGCCGATGTCGGCTTTGAAACGGTCGCGGGTGCCGGCGGGGTTTGAGACGCCGAAGAACCAGTCGTTACCGTTGCTGCCGCTGAGAAGGTCGGAGGCGTCGTCGTCGAGGACGTTATCGGTGTAAAGGTGAACGCCGCTGTCGGCGGTGCCTTCGGCGAGGGTGAGGAAGCGGCTTTCGCGGGAGCCGGGGCCGGTCCAGACGGCGAGGAGCTCGGCGCGGAACTGGCGGGCTCCGGGTGAGTCACCCTGCGCGTCGGGGACGATGCCGCCGATGAGGATGTCGTCGGCGTCGCCGCCCGCGAGGAGGTCTTCGCCCGCGCCGCCGATGAGTACGTCGCGTCGCCCGCCGCCGCGGAGGGTGTCGTTGCCGGGGCCGCCCACGATCACGTCCACGCCCCGGCTGCCTTTGAGGGTGTCGTCGCCCGGGCCGCCGAAGAGTTCGACACCCGTGGGCAGGCCGCGTGCGTCGATCACGTCATTCCCGTCGCCGCCGGCGATGACGATCCGGCCGGTGGGGGAGAAGACGCCTTCTTCGACGCCGTTCATCATGACGCGCAACTCGCCGCGGGTTTTAGTGCGCTGAATGCGGATCTGGTCATCGCCGTCGCCGGCGGCGACAAGCAAATCTGTTTTGGTCGGGTCGAGCGGATTGGGCAGGGTCGCCATCCCCTCGGTTCGCACGTCGACCGCGCCGACGGCGACGCCGCCGTACACGTCGGAGACGTAGTACGTGAAGCCGTCGCCCTCCGGGTTCAGGCCGTCGGACGTGTAGAGGATCATGTCGTCGGACGCGTCGTCGGGAGTGCCGCCGTTGTCGATCTCCAGCGAGCCGGCGGTGGGTTGTGTCCGGATGGTCAGCGTGAGCGCGTCGCCGTCGGGGCTGGTTGCCGCACTCGACAGGTTGAACGCAACACTGGCGGCGCCGGGTGCGCGGCTGACGGTTCGATCCTGCACTGCCGGCGGAACATTGTCGTCGTTGGTGATGATGCCGTAGGCAAACGCGTCAGCGATCAGTGCGTTGGTCGCCCCGAACAGGTTGATCGAGAGCGTCTCGTCGACCTCATTGGCCGCGTCGCCGATGACGGGCACGGCGATCGTGACCGACGTTTCGCCCGGGGCAAACGTCGCGGTCGACACCCCGCCGGCCGGGGCAGCCGAGTCGTCGAAGTCTTCGCCCGCGGCGGCGCTGCCGGAGCCGAAGAAATAATGGACCGTGACCGGATCGCTGCTCGGCTCCGAGAGCGCGATGACAAAGGGGATGGCCCCGCCCGATCCCGCGTTGCCTTCGACCACGGCAGCGGGATTGGCAAACGAGATTGACGGCGGCGCATCGGAGTTGGCGATCGTCAACGTCGCCGTGGGCTGCATGCCGCCGGCGAACGTCGCACCGCCGGTCGGATTGCTCAGGATGACCTTCAGCGTTTCCGACATCTCCAGTTCTGTATCGCCGAGGATGTCGACGAAGATGTCCTGGGTCACTTCGCCGGGGAAGAACGTGAGCGTGCCGGTAACGGGAGAGTAGTCGGCGGATTCGGTGGCGGTTTCGGGGGCGGTGGCGTAGTCGACGCTGATGGCGCCCTCGCTGCCGCCGGTTCGGACGACAGTGACGATGCCGAAGCCGCTTTGTTCGGTGGCGAAGAACTCACTGCTGCTGAAAGCCAGTTTGCCGGGATCGAGAACATTTGCGATGTTGAATGAGACGCCGGTGACGGCGCCCGGCGGGCCGTTTCCGTCGGCGGCGCGGTAAGTGAATCCGTCGGGGCCGAAGTAGTCGGCTTCGGGGGTGTAGGTGAACGCGCCGAGCGGGCCGAGATTGAGCATGCCGTGTTCCGGCGGGTCGACGAGGATCGCGGCGAGCGGATCGCCGTCCGGGTCGAAGTCGTTCGCCAAGACGCCTTGCATGGGCGAAACGACCAAGCTGGTGTCTTCGGTCAGGTTGTAATGGTCGACGCTGGCGACGGGGGCTGCGAACAGCCGGCGGGCTTCGAGCGATTCGGCGCCGGCGCGGACAATACGTTTCGCGGACATGGCCATCCTTGGTTCTTTCCGGAATCAGGTCGCACGTGGTGAACGAAGCTCGGACAGCCACATTCTGCCCACAACGGATTCAGCCGGTCGGCCGCTTGCGGTTTCGCACACTGAAAAGCGCGCCTTTCGGTCTGCGAAACCGC
>JBKJRK010000186.1:0-3525 GCA_046593135.1 Tepidisphaeraceae bacterium
GACCGAGCAGCGTGCGGCGGGCCACGGTCTGCGAAACGCCACCGGTGCCTGTACTGATACGCTCTTCGAACGCACACCACTGAAGCGCGTCTATTCCAATTTCCTTCCCGCCGAAGCGCCCGCTCCGGCGCCAAAAGCGGCCGAAGACCTTGGGCAATGGATCGCGTAGATGACCGGCGCGACCGCGAGGCGAAGGTAGACTTCCTCGCCGAAGCCGGCATTCGGCTCGACCGGCAGGTGCCGGCGTGGCGAGTACAAATCCCCGCGGAGCCCCTGAAGTAAAGATGTAGGGGCGAACCTCGTGTCCGCCCTTTGCGTCTTGTCCGAGGGGAAATAGGGCGAACACAAGGTTCGCCCCTACGCGCCCTGGACATCATCCGCATTCCGGGCGCACCGGAGGAAGGCGCTTTGGAGCCTGCCGCGGCGCGGTTACGATCCGCTGCCGATGCAGAACGATCCGACCCCCGTGCAGAATGCTGCGCCCCCCCAAGGTCAACTCATCCGCACGATGGGCCTGTTCTCCCTCGTCGTCTACGGCGTCGGCGACATGATCGGGTCCGGCATCTATGCCACGATCGGCACCTCAGCAGGAATCATGGGCAACGCGGTCTGGCTGGCGTTCGCGTGCGCGATGGTGGCGGCGATGCTGACGGGACTGTCGTACGCCTCGATCGCGTCGCGCCACCCTAAGGCGGCCGGGGCGGCGTACGTGACCAACCGGGCGTTCGGGATCGTGTTTCTGTCTTACGTCGTCGGACTCGCCGTCACGGCATCGGGCCTCACGTCCATGGCCGCCGCCAGCAACGCGTTCGCCGACAGCTTGCTCAAATTCAGCGGCGGCGTTCCCCCGTGGTCGATCAAGGTCGCATTCCTGCTCGTGCTGACGGCCGTCAACTTCTGGGGGCTTAAGGAATCATTGTGGGTCAACCTGCTCTGCACCGCCGTCGAGGTCGGAGGGCTGATTTTCATCATTTTCATCGGCGTGAAGTATTGGGGCAGCGTGAACTACCTCGAAACCCCCGCCTCGGTAGCCGGCGCCGCGTCCGGGTTGACCGTTTCCCTCGTGCTATCCGGTACCGTGCTCGCGTTCTTTTCGTTCATCGGGTTTGAGGACATGCTGAATATCGGCGAGGAAGTAAAAGACCCGAAGCGCACGATGCCCCGCGGCATGATCGCCGCCCTCGGCGTCGTCTCGCTGCTCTATATTCTGGTCGGCATCACGGCGGTCTCGGTCGTTGATTTCCGCCAGCTCGCCGACGCCAGGGCCCACGGCGCGCCGCTCAGCCAGATCACCAGCAAAGCCGCCCCCTGGCTGTCGCCGTGGGTGTTCACGGGCATTACGCTCTTCGCCGTGGCCAACACCGCGCTGATCAACTACATCATGGGCTCGCGCCTCGTGTACGGCATGGCGCGCCAGGGCCTCGTGCCGGCGCCGCTCGGCAAGGTCCACTCCAAACGCCACACGCCACACGTCGCGATCGCCGCCTTGTTCTTCATCGTCCTCACGCTCGCCCTTTCCGGCGGCGTGAAGCAGCTCGCCGGCTCGACGAGCCTTCTGCTGCTCACCGTTTTCTGCCTCGTCAACGCCTCGCTCATCGTCCTCAAACGCCGCCCGGGGGAATCCCCGGGCGGGTTCGAAATCCCGATCATCATTCCGGCGCTGGGGTGTGTCGTCTGCGGCGGGCTGGTGCTCAAACGCCTCTACGACGGATGGGTCAGTTGGCAGCAACGAAACGTCAACCCGTCGGATGATTGGAAGGCGCCGCTGATCGCACTGGGGCTGCTGGCGGGCATCTCGCTCCTGTACTTCGTCATGCGCCCACGGTTGCTGCCGAATGAGTAAAACGCACGGTTTGGGGGCAATTGAGTAAAAGAGCTGAATCCATACGGCATACCCAGCTCTTCGGGCCGTCGCGAAACGGCGCATGGTTTTCCAGAACGGGTGCGCCGTCATAGAATCACCCCTTCTATGTCGTACACCGTCCTCGCCCGTCGTTATCGCTCCGGGAACTTCGATGAACTCATCGGGCAAGATCACGTCGCGCGCACGCTGAAGAAGGCGATCACCTCCGGCCGCATCGCGCACGCTTACCTGTTTTGCGGCACGCGCGGGACGGGCAAGACGAGCACGGCCCGTATTTTGGCCAAGTGCCTGAACTGCGAGAAGTCGGACGGGCCGACGGCCGACCCTTGCGGGGTGTGTAACTCGTGTCAGGGGATCGCGCGGGGCGAAGACATCGACGTCATTGAGATCGACGCGGCTAGCAACACCGGCGTCGACAGCGTCCGCGACCTCATCAGCAACGCGCAGTTCCGTCCGGCCCGGTCGCGGTTCAAGGTGTACATCATCGACGAAGTCCACATGCTCTCGAAAAGCGCGTTCAACGCGCTGCTCAAGACGCTGGAGGAGCCGCCGAGCCACGTAAAATTCATCCTGGCGACGACGGAAGCGGAAAAAGTCCTGCCGACCATCCTCTCCCGCTGCCAGCGGTACGATTTCCGCAACATCCCGACGCGTGAGATCGCGGCGCACCTGAAAAATATCGTCGAGCACGAAAAACTGACGGCCGACGACGACGCGTTGTTGCTGGTTGCCAAGGCCGGAGCGGGGTCGATGCGCGACGCTTTGTCGCTGCTCGACCGCCTGCTCAGCACCGGCGAGGACCGCCTGACGGTGGACACGCTCGAACAACTCCTCGGCCTGCCCAAGAGCCAGCTTCTGTTCGAGCTCGCCGAGGCCGTCGGCACCGGCGACACCAAAGCCGCCTTGAGCCAAGCCGACTCAATGATCACCGGCGGGCTGTCGGCCGACTCGCTCGTCGCGGCGCTGATCGAACACCTGCGAAACCTCCTGATCCTCCGCACCTGCGGGGCTAACAGCGATCTCGTTGAAGTGCCGGGGCTATCGCCCGTCGAGCTGCAAAAGCAGGCGGAGAAGTTTGATCCTGTCGCCCTGACGCAGGACATCACGATCCTCGAAGAGCTCCGCCGTCACATGCGGCAGTCGCAGGGCGGCCGGGCGCTGCTCGACGCGACGCTGGTGCGCATGGCGCTGGCGGACCAGTTCGCGAGCATCACCGAATTGCTGGGCCGGATGGACGGGAACGGCGCGAGCGGACCACCCCAATCCCCTCGACCATCGGGCGCGGGTGTCGCGCCGCGGTTGCCGGTTCAAAGCCCGGCGCAAAAAAAAAATGACGTAGCGCCTCTTCAACCTCTCACCCGGCAGCAAGACCGGGCCGAGAACGGCCCGGCTCAACTTGCAAGCGGAGCCGGGCCGTCCTCGGAAAATCCAGTTGCCTCGCAGGCGCCGGTGTCCAATCCGTCCGTCGCATCCCTGGTTGCAGTTGCAGCGCCTCCGGTGTCAGTGTCGCAGGATTTTGACGACGCGGACGACGACGATCTTCCGCGGCCGGGGAAAGTCTGGGACAACAGCGGGCCTTCTCTGGCCGAACTGCTCAAGCAACAACAGTCGGCGAATCAGCCGGCCGAAAATGCCAAGTCGGCGCCGACTCCGGCCGCGCC
>JBKJRK010000243.1:0-3925 GCA_046593135.1 Tepidisphaeraceae bacterium
GGCTTGAGCACGGCGTTCTCGAAAGGGGGGGGGGTTACGTTAAAGCAAGTTCACCACAACCGTAGCGGAATAGCCCCTCGTACGTCAGCGCAGCTGGTCGGCCGCTTGCGGTTTCGCAGACCGAAAGGCGCACTCCGGCCTGCGAAACCGCAAGCGACGATCGATGGCGCCGCCACACCCTAGGTGAACCTGATCTAATCCCGTTTCCCCGCGAGGGTCAGGTTGTACGCCAGCACGAGCGACAGCGAGATCATCGAAAGCGCGACGACGGCTGCCGTCGCGTGGGTGAGATCGCCTTGCTCGTAGTCGGCGTAGATGGAGATCGGCAGTGTGAGCCTTCCGGGCTGCCAGCCGAATACCATCATGGTCGCGCCAAACTCACCCAAGGCGCGGGCGAACGCGAGGAGCAGGCCGCTAACGAGGCCGCGGCGGGCGAGGGGGATGCTGACGTGCCAGAAGAGCTGAAGGCGGCTCGCCCCCATGATGCGGGCGGCGTCTTCAAGGTCGCGCTCGACCGACGCGAAGGCGGCTTTGGCGGGCATGTAAAGCATCGGCACCGCAACGACCAGCGCCGCCAGCACCGCACCTTCGAAGCGGAAGACAATGGAGTAATCGAATGATTCTCCCAACCGCCGCGCGAGCCACCCGCGCGAGCCCAGGACCACGATGATGAGGTACCCGACAACCGTCGGCGGCAGCACGAGTGGAAGGAGGATGAACCCTTCGACCAGGCTGCGCCCCGGGAATGCCCGGCGGGCCATGCCGTATGCCAGCGGAACGCCCAGCAGCACCGTGAGCAGCGTCGCCGCCAGGGCAACGCGCAGCGAGAGGCCCAGCGGTTGCCAAAGGTCGTTCATGGCTTCGCGCCCGCCCGGGCTTCGAACCCGACTAATGTGAAGCCGTAGCTTTTCAGCGTTTTCACGGCGTCGTCGCCGGCGAGGTGATCGAGGAATTTCTTGGCCGCCTCGGCGTGCGTCGTGCTTTTCACGACAACCGCGGGGTAGACGATAGCGTCGTGTGAATCCTTCGGCGCCGTCGCGACGATTTTCACTTTGTCGCCGGCCTGCTTCGCGTCGGTCGCGTACACGATGCCGGCCGTCACCTCGCCGCGGGAAACATAGTCGAGCACCTGCCTCACGTTTGATCCGTAAACAAGTACATCCGCAAGAGCCGGCGCGAGCTTCAGATGCTCCAGCACCTGCATGGCGTACTGGCCGGCGGGCACCGTCTTGGGCTCGCCGGTCGCAAGTTTTTTGACGGTCGCGCGGGAGAGCGACTCAAACGAGTCGATGCGTTGGTCGGAGTTGCGTGGGAGAATCAGAACGAGCGTGTTACCCGCGACCACGCGCCGTGTGCCCGCGTCGACCAGCCCGCCGGCGACCAGCTCGTCGACCTGTTTGTCGGCGGCGGAAATGAAGACGTCGATCGCCGCGCCGCCTTTGATCTGGGCCATGACCTGGCCGGACGACCCGAAGGAAAATTCCACCGTGTCGCCGGTCTTCAATTCGTACGACCGGGCAATTTCGGTAATCGCTTCCTTGAGAGACACGGCCACGCCGACGCGGAGCGTTACGGCAGGCGCCACTGAAATCAGCGACAGTACGGCGATTACCGCGACCAGGGCAGTTCGAATGTTCATATTCGCATCATGCGGCAGCGAACATCGTACGACAACCGCGGCTTCAACCGACGGCGACGACGTCTTCGTCGCCGCTCGTCGCCATCCACCAGAGAACTGCCAACGGCACGAGCCTCCCGGCGAGCATCATGCCCGAAAGGGTGAACAGCCCGTCGCCCGTAATGCTGACGGGGTCGTGGGAAAGCCCGGCGTTGCTGGCGGCGCTGAAGGCAAGGAAAAGCAGCCGGTCGGTTGGAACGTCCGTCTCGGTTTGAAGCAACAAGACGAAGCCGACGACTGCGACGCTAAAATACGCGATGGTCCAGCACGCTGCGATGCCGAACGACCGCGTGAGATGCCGGCCGCGAAGGTTATCGAGGACGCCGCCGAAAAGGCGGGCCAAGGTTGTCGTCTTCAGTCCCCCCGCCGTCCCCCCTGGGGAGCCGCCGACGATCATCAACGCAACCAGCAACCATTGGACCGGCCGCGCCAGCGCCGCGGCGAACTCGAACGGCAAGCCGGTGGTGCGCGCGTTGAGGGACAATGTCGAAGCGGAGGCGAAGACGTGAATCAACCCGTTTGATCGGTCGCCTTGCGTCGGCGACGCGAAGGCGAGTTCGATCAGGACGATCAGGCCGAGTCCGAGGAGATAAAACCCCGCGGCGAGAACAAGCACCTTCCGACTGTGCGTTGAAAGCCGTCGCGCGCCGGTTAGGCGGTCGAACAGCTCCATCAAGACGGGGACGCCGAGCCCCCCGGCAAACGCCAACGGGAGCAGCACGCCGTGCGTGCGCCAGTCCATGACGCCCGGCAGCCGCCCGGCGTAGAGCCCGCTGTTGCCGAACGCGCCGGCCGCCTGAAGGAGCGACGCGACGAGTCCGCGGTCGGGGCTGAGCATAAACGCGGCCCCGCCGACCGTCGCCGCCGCCGTTGCAACCGTCGCCGCCCAGGCGACTTGACGGTCGGTGTAATTCATCCGCGCGATCCGAACAACCGCCATGCCGCCGACGATCAATGTCGAGAGCGTTCCGGCAAGCGTGAGGACGAGCCGGAGCACGTCGGCGCCGGGAAGCGAGCTGCCGACGTCCTGTTGAAAGCCGGTGAGCGTTGTCGCGTTGACGGCGGTGAAGATGCTCCGCCGGAGACTCAGTTCCTGACCCGTCACCTTGATGCCCGGAACCTGGAACGCCGCGACGCCGGCGATGATTATCGCGACGAACAGCCCGGCGAGCGCACACGCCGTCATCGGGCCTCGGTCACGCGGCGTCGCTCGGGTGTGTTCGGGAAAATCAGAGCGCTGCACGCGTTCACTCGCCTGTCGTACACGACGTGTCAAAAGTTGAGCCGGGTCGAACCTGCGGGACGCCGTATACCGCTCAACGGCGGGCAGGCCCGCCGGCTAAACGCGGTCCGACTCTGCACACCCCGCCGGCTCCGTTAGCGGTACACCTTTTCCGGTTCAAACACCTTGCGTCCGATGATCTTCCAATCGCCCGCGGGTTGGTGTTCGCGGTAGAAGCAGCTGTAATAGCCGTCGTGACACGCTGCTCCGGCCTGCTCGACCTTCACAAGCAGCGTGTCCTTGTCGCAATCGGTTGCGATCGACTTCACCTGCTGCACGTGGCCGCTCGTTTCGCCCTTCAGCCACAGCTTGCCCCGGCTCCTGCTGTAAAAGTGGGTCTGGCCGGTTTCGACCGTTTTGGCCAACGATTCACGGTTCATCCACGCCATCATGAGAACTTCGCCCGTGTGGCAGTCCTGCACGATGGCAGGGATCATGCCGCTGGCGTCGTACTTCAACCCTTCCAGTTGCGCGTCCATCGCAGTGTTCTCCGGATTACGCCTGCGGTTGTCAATCTGCGCTGCATGAGAAGGTGAGTGAAAGACGACGATACGCGCCGTCGCCGATGCGCTACGGGATGTAGCCGGACCAGTATCTTCCACATGGAATGTGGCGACGCGCTACCAAGTCGCCGCTGCGCGGCCTCCTCAGCGCTCGACCACGCGTTCGGGATTCTTAACACCGTTGTCGTAAGCCACAATTGCTGACCCCCCAAGCCACATTTCTCGAACACGATCTAAAGAGACATTCGGGCTTAAAAAACTTGACGATAACCATTCGTTCGTTAAAATGACTATCGTTTTCTCAAAGTCGTGGCTTTATTAATGCCTGATGGCCATCGTTACCGCGCACCGTGGTCCAAATTTATGACCATCGATTTCGCAATTCGTCGCCTAGACCGCTTATCGAGGTCGATCAGATAATATTAAGGAGGAAATCGTCAGGGTATGCTGCGTGTAAGAATG
>JBKJRK010000267.1:0-3428 GCA_046593135.1 Tepidisphaeraceae bacterium
TTCTACGGACCCCACCGGAACGGACAGGGCACGTATCAGGTCGGCCTGCGCATGCCGTGGCCGTCCGCAGGGCCGTATGTGCTGTACGGCGTGCCCACCCGCTACAGCCACCTTCTCCGCGCCGAACGATTCACCCACATCTGGCTGGAGCAGCAGGGTTACGACTACGACCTTGTCAGCGATGTGGATTTGCACCGCGACCCCGGCCTGCTGGACGGGTACAGCGCAGTGGTGATCGCCGGCCACAACGAATACTGGTCTATCCCGATGTTCCGCGGGATCGAGACGTATTTGAAGGCCGGCGGCAATCTGGTTTGCCTCTCGGGCAACACGCTGTTCTGGCGCGTCAGCTTTGACGATGAATGCGCCGTGATGGAAGGGCGCAAAGTGGATGCCGCGGGCGGGCAGGTGCCCGACGCACGGCGCGGCGAAGCGTGGCACAGCCAGGACGGCCTGCGCGGCGGCATGATGCGCGAATGCGGCTGGCCGGGCTGGAAGTTGATCGGCCTGGAAACGTTCGGCTTCAACGACCCAAACAACCCGGCCAACTACGGCCACTACACCGTCGAAAACCCGGACCATTTTCTTTTCAACCGCCCGGAGACGCTCGGCCTGAAAAAGGGCGACGCCTTCGGCCAGGGCCCTGGCGGCGCATTGCCACTTGCCAACGGGCACGAGTTCGACATCCGCCTTTCCACGCTCGCCACCTTGCAAGAGCAGCCTTCGCCACCCGGCGGCAGCGTGCCTCCCGACCCTCCAAACATCCAACTCATCGCCAACGGCACCCTCCCGTGGGCAAAGGGCGGGCAGGCGTTCGACTACTTCTTCCGACCGATCGCGCCAAAGGTCGACCAAGGCGGCGAAATGATCTATTGGGAACGCCCGGAAGGCGGTCGCGTCTTCAACGGCGGCGCGATAGGCTTCGGCTGGACGCTCAACGCCGACCCCAAACTCGCCGGCTTGCTCCGCAATGTGCTCGCACATTTCGGCGTGAAGAAAAATCCAGCTTAACTTTAGCTCGACGAATTCGTGCCATGAACCAAAGACCCCTGCCCGTACCCCGACTGCTTCAACTGTCACTATTAGCGACGGTCCTGACGCAGATGCCCTTCTCCACCGCCGCCTACGGGGCGGACGAGCAAGCGGGCGTGCTCGCTCCGCGGATGAAGCAGGTCGACGGCGTATGGGCGGCGGAGATCGTGCAGGGCGATCGAACCGTCGGCGCGATAGACGCCGCGGCACCGGCCGGGCTTGAGGTCCGGTTGTCCGGGGATAAGGCGTTCGGGGCGGTGGCGTTCCGGGACAAGCAAGACCTGGGCGGGATTGTCGTATTGGGGCCGACCCGGGTGGGAGCGTTATCATTAAGCCTGGAGTTCGAGCCGCTGGGGCCTGGGCTGCTGCGTCGCACGCTGGTGGTCAAGGCCGATCGGCCGGCGAAGTTTATCGCGCGCTGGAGCATTTCCGTTGCGAACGACGGTGCCTATTCAACGTTCTCGGGCGAGGAGAAGTCGCGCGTCGCCTGCGACACGCTCGGCGGCGCGCCGGAGTATCCCGGCGTGCGCGGCGAGATGTTTCCGGCGGCCATGGCGCGGAGCGCCGAGTCCGTGGTCGGCGTGCTCGCCGATTCGCCCGGCGTGTGGGAAAACCGCTGCCAAATCGAACTCGATCCCGCGGGACGTCGGCTGGCGGTGATGTGCGGAGACGGGAGCGACGCACGGGAGCTGCGCGTCGTTCACGACGCCCGCGACGCCTACGCCGGCACGATCGACGGCTGGCAGTCGCTGGCCGCCGGCGAAGAACGCCGTTTCGACACGTGGGTCTTTACCAGCCCCGCTCGTTCACACTACGACGCCCAACTCGCCGCGCACCTCGCCCTGGCCAATGCCAAAGGCTGGAACGGGTCCGCGCTGGAAGCCATCCTGCGGAACACCGCCTATCTCAACCTGCGCCGCAATCTGCTGCGAGAGGGCAAGGAAACCGGGCGGTACATTTTTATCTCCGGAATTGGTTACGGCTGGAAACAATGGGTGACCGACGGCTTCTGGCAGGCGGTAGCGCTGGACGATTCGGACAAACTCGCGGAAGCCCAGGCCAGCGTGTTCCTGAACCGCATCACTTACGAGGACAACGCGCAGTATTACCTGATCTGGAGCGTTCTGGCGAAACGCTCTGGGCGCGAACCTAATGCGAAGCTCATGCGCGAGGCGTTTGACTTCATCCGCAGGCACGAAAAGCAGGGCATCTTTTACCCCCCGCCGCTCGCCGGCGCTCCCAAACCAAAGGGTTGGAAGACCTATCACGACCTACTCGAGTACGACGACGACGATGCGCCGGTCAGCAATCAGGGATTTCATTGCGGCGCCCTCATGGCGGCTCGGGAACTGGGGATGCCGGTAACCGCGGAGGACATCGACCGCGCCGTCGCCGGGTATCGCGGCATGTTCAACCCAAAAGGCGGCTATTTTCCCACGAGCATCAAGCAGTCCGAGCACGTCGGCCAGGACACGCTGTACGGCGCCGCGCTGACATACGCCGTCTTCGGCGCAAAGCTGCTGACCGACGAGCAGGTCCTCACCCACTGGCGGACGTCGCAGCGGATTGCTACGCCCTACGGCCTGCGGGTGATCTCCCGGGCGGACGGCTCGCTGCTGCCCGGACACAGCGGGGAGTACGTGTTCGGCGGGTCGTGGTTCCTCAACGACGGCGCGAATCACCTCGTCGCCGGGTTGCACGGCTTACCCGCCGCCGATGCAGACGCGGCGCTCGTCAAAAGGATTGAAGCCGAATTGGCAATAGCCCCCGCCTTTAACGAATCCATCAGCACCGTAACCGGTAAGCCGCACGGTCACGTCAACTATTCCTGGAACGCCGGCTACTGGTGGCTGCGAAAACAGTTCCGCCAACGGCTCGGCCAGACGTCGCCCGACCCCGTGGCCACAGCCATCGATAAGAAGCTTGGCGTGGTTCGTGACGCGAGCGGGCTGCGCCTGAAACCCTGACTGACGACGCAGGATGCTTTGCCGCATTAAGTACCAGCCCAGTGACCAAAGGATCTGATCATGCATCGTTTATTGCTGTCCGCGGCCGCGCTGCTCTTGCTCTGTCAGATCGCACGGGCGGAAAAGACGGAGCAGGACGTAAAACGCGGCGTCGAGGTCGTGTCGCTCTCGCCCGGGCCGCACTTGTTCATTGATGATTTTCTCATCGCCGAATCCGAAGGAATCAAAAAAGTCACGCAACACCCGCAACGCGCGCTCGACGGGCCGGTTCTGGGGTGGAAAGAGCACACGACCCAGCCGTATGTGACGGTGCTTCGGGATGCCGAATCCGGGTTGTTCCGCATGTGGTACAACTACGACGGCGGTCCCGCTACGGCCATCGCGTATGCGGAATCGAAAGACGGCGTCTCTTGGACGCTGCCCGTGCTG
>JBKJRK010000275.1:0-15230 GCA_046593135.1 Tepidisphaeraceae bacterium
CCCGGAGCGTCGCGAGGGCGTCGTCCATGTTTCCCGTGGGGATCTTGCGATCGCGGATGCACGTCATCGTATGGGCCCATTCGACTTGCCACGAGCGGTCTTCGCCGGGGTATTCGAAGATGGTCGTTTCCGGCGGGCCCATTTGGGGGAGCATTTTGTAGTAGTGCAGGCGTTCGACGCCGTAGCTGCCGCCGAGGCCTTCGATGTGGAGTTTGGCGTCGCGGCCGTAGATTTCGAAGCTGAACGTGTTCTTCCACTCGGTACAGCTGGCGTGGAGCCAGGCGACTTTTCCCTCGGCGGTTTTGAGGTGGCAGAAGCCGTTGTCTTCGACTTCCCAGTTCCAGAAGAAGCGTTCGACGGAGCCGGCGACTCGCGTGAACTCGCCGAGGAATGAGCGGGAGAGGTCGATGAGGTGAACGCCTTGGTCGAGCATTTCACCGCCGCCGGCGATTTCTTTTTTGCCGCGCCATTCGGTTTCCATGCCGAGCCGGCCGCCCTGCCCGTAGCGGCCGCGAATGAACATCATCTCGCCAAGCGCGCCGGCGTCGAACAGCTCGCGGGCTTTGAGGAACGCGGGGTGGAAGCGGTGGTTGAAGCCGACTTTGACGACGGTGCCGTTCTTCGCAAACGCCTCGCGGGCGGCGACGGCGACGGGCTCAATCTCTTCGGCATTTCGGGCTGCGGGCTTTTCGACGAGAACGTGCTTGCCGTGCTGGATCGCGGCGAGCGTAACGGGGGCGAGCATGTCGTTCGTCGTCGCGACAACGACGAGATCGACGTCATCCCGCTTCACGAGCTCGCGCCAATCCGCCGTGGCAACCGCGCCGGGAGAGCCGGCCGCCAGTTGCTGCGCGCGGGCGAGGTTACTGTCGGCCGTCGCGACGAGCGTGTCGTCTTTGCTGATGGCCTTGCGCCGTTTGTTCCCGATCAATCCACAACCGACGATTCCTATATGCATGGGGGAGAGAATAAGTTGTCAGTTGCCAGTTGTCAGTTGCCAGTAGGAGAAAGTGCCCAGAAGGTCTTCACTGGCAACTGACAACTGGCCACTGGCAACTTCCGCCTTACTTGTCCCAATCCAATCCCCGGTCCTTCGCGACGATCCGGCGGAGGGTATAGACGTCGTTCTTCGCCATCTGCTCACGCCACTTTGGGAATTCCGACCAGCGGTCCCACACGGCGCTGATGAGCCGGCCGCTGATGCCGTCGCTTTCCTTTGACGCGAGGAAAACGGCCAGCTCGGCCCCCTTCTCCAGCGGCGCGCCGCCTTCGTCGCGCTGCTTGAGGGACCGCTCGTAAAATATCTTGCCGACTTTTTCCGGGCCGGCTTCGAGCACTTCATCCAGCAGACGGGTGTTCAACGCCCCCGGCGCGATCGCGTTCACGTCGACGTTCGCGTCCTTCAGTTCCTCGGCCAGCGTCTCGTTCATCCGCACGACGGCGGCCTTGCTGGCGGCGTAGGCGCTGATCCGGGGGAGCGGGTTGGTCGCGCCGCCGCCGGAGAGGTTGACGATCTTGCCGTACTTTTTCAGCCGCATAAGGGGGATCACGGCCCGGCACATCAAAACCGTGCCGAGAAGGTTAATCCGGACGGCCTGTTCCCAGTCGGCCATGTCGACGTCTTCGATCAGGCCCTTCGGCCCGTAGACGCCGGCGTTGTTGACGAGGACAAGCGCTTCGCCGGGTAAAGCGTTCAGTTTTGAAGCGGCTTGCTTGCAGTGCGATTCGTCGGTGACGTCGCCGGGGAGGGTATCGATGACCTGTCCCGTCTTCGCGATCGGCATAAGCGCGTCGCGGACTTCGGCCAGGAGCTTCTCGTCCCGCGCGGTAAGCAAAACGCTCGCCCCGGCGCGGACGAAATGCTCGGCGATTTCCCGCCCGAGCCCGCGGTTCGCCCCCGTGATGATGGCCCGTCGGCCTTGCAGTTGCATGTGTTTCCTCTCGAGCGAATCAATGAACTTATGAAGGCATGAACGCAAGACGACCGCCTCGAAGAAGAAACAAGCAATTCTGCGTTTCGCTTCGTGTCTTCCTTCGTGTCTTCGCGCCTTCGTGGCTCTTCCAGGTCACGGATCTCATCGCGCCCGGCCCGTTGCGACGTATTTGACGCGTGCGTCGCCCGCAAGCGCCGCCGCGGCGAACCAGTTGGGGTCGATCACGCGGGGCGTTCGCATCGTCGAAACGAAATCGTCAGCCTTTAGGGTCTTGTACACGGGCCATTCCGTCGCGACGACGGCAAGGTCGGCGCCCCTTAAGGCTTCCGCGGGTGAGCCGGCTAGCTCGATGACGGGCTTCAACTCCGTCGGCAGTTCCTGAATCGACGGGTCGTGCGCGCGGACGCGCATCCCGCGCGATTTCATCCACTGGCAGAGTTCCACTGACGACGACCGGCGCAGCGTGCTCGTGCCGGCCTTGTACGTCAGGCCGAGCACGGCGACTGTCGGCTCTTTCGTGTCGGCAAGCAAATCCGTGACTTTCTGGCGAGTCCAATCTTTGTGCGCTTCGTTGCTGGCCCAGATGCCGCCGAAAAGGGGCGTCGGGATAGCGTGCTTCTTGCCAAAATCGACAAGGAACTGCACGTCCCGCGCGAGCGTGCCGCCGGCGAAGGCCGAACCCGGGCCGAGGTAGGCCTTGGGGCCGATCCGGGCTTCGCTCTTGAGGCCGCGCTCGACTTCCTTCGCATTCGCGCCGACGGCTTCACACAGCCGGGCGAGTTCGTTGATGAACGTCACGCTCACCGCGAGAAATGCGTTGAGCGCGTGCTTCGTCATCTCCGCCGACTCGAGCGACATCCACTCGATCCGCGGCGGCTGCTTCGACCCGGCCGGACCGAACGGCGCGAACAGCCGCGTGACGAGGTCACGGTCCTGCTCCGGATCAGACAAACCGACGATGACGCGCTCCGGCGTGCGGAACACTTCGATGGCCTTGCCGAGCCGGAGATTTTCCGGCGAGATGCCGAAGCGCACGCCGCGGCCGGCCCAGTCGTTCGCCAGCGCCCGCGTGAAACCCACCGGCACCTGCGACGAGATCAGCACGAGCGTGCCCGGGCGGACGGCGGATTTGATCTGTTCCAGCCGGCCGCGGACAAACGCCACGTCGGCGACGTCGTTCTCATCCACCGGCGTGTCGAACGTGATCCACAACACCCCCGCCCCGTGTAGCGCGGCCGCGGCGTCGGTCGTAAAGCCCAGCCGGCCCGACCGCTGCCCCGCCCCGATCAATTCCGGCAGCCCGGGTTCATCGAGCGGGGGCGTACCGTTCTTCAAGCCGTCAACGAGCGGGCCGTCGAGATCCAGCCCGACCACTTCATTCCCCGCGTCCGCAAGACAGGCGGCGGTAACGCACCCGAGATGCCAGAGACCGTAAACAACGACGCGCATAAATCGAACTCCGGAAGAATAATCCCCACAGAGACACAGAGAACACCGAGGTGCGCTCCAGATCAGAGAGTCTTCCGCACGGCAACTCAATCTGATTTTCGTTTTCAGGAAGCAACCGGATTACCAGCGCACCTCTGTGCCCTCCGTGTCTCCGTGGTGAACCCGTCTTATTGTCTGTTCTCAAACAGCCACGGATTCGCCGCGAGGTATTCGACGGTCTTCTCGACGCCTTGTTGGATCGTGAGCTTGGGCTTCCACCCGAGGCTGCGAACTTTTTTCGTGTCGAGGAAGATGAACGGGCTGTCGCCGATCCAGCCCCGCTCGCCGCCGGTGTAAGACAGTTCCGGCTTCACGCCCATCTTGCCGCAGATCCAGCCGATGGAGTCGTTGACTTCGCAGTATTCGTCCGCGCCGAGGTTGTGAACGGTCGCGACGCCTTGCGGGGCTTTCTCAATCACGGCCAGGATCGCGTCGACGCAGTCCTGAACGTAGAGGTAGCTCTTGCGCTGCTTGCCGTTGCCGAGCACTTTGAGCTTCGTGGGGTCGCCCTTGAGCTGGCGGTAAAAGTCGTAGACGTGGCCGTGGCTGTACCGCTCGCCGAGGATGGAGACGAAGCGGAAGACGTATCCCGTGAAACCGAAGCCGGTCGCGTAAGCGGCGATGAGCCCTTCGCCGGCGAGCTTGCTGGCGCCGTAGAGCGAGGTCTGGATCGGGAACGGCGCATCCTCCGGCGTCGGAATGACGGCGGCTTCGCCGTACACCGAGCCGGTCGAACTGAAGCCGATCCGTTTGATCCCCGCCTGCCGCATGCCTTCGAGCACGTTGTAGGTCGCAATCGTGTTCTGTTCGAGGTCGCGGCGGGGATGGTTCGTGCCGAACCGCACGTCCGCGTTGGCCGCGAAATGAAACACGACGTCGTGCACCCCCTGCCCGCCGTTTCCCTTCATCGCATCGCCGAGCTTCGCCTCGTCGAGAATATCCCCTTCGATCAGCGTAAACGCAGGCTGCTTCTTCGCTTCGGCGATAAACGGGTGTTGTCCGGTCGAAAAATTGTCATATCCCGTGACGGCGTGGCCGAGGGACAAAAGGCGATCTACGAGATTGCTGCCGATAAATCCCGCAGCGCCGGTGACGAAAAAACGAGCCATAGGGAGGGTGCTAATACAGGGGGTCGGATCGGACGTCAAACAACACGAATCGTTGATAGGGGCTCAGTTTGAATTGGGGGGCAGGCATTCCTGCCTGCCTCGCGGCGTTAGCCGCGATCGGATGTAAAGGCCGCGTCCCACGGCTCAAGGCAGGCAAGAATGCCTGCCCCACAGAAAACGATGATGCCAATGGATCAGATGCACGTCTTTCACAGCACGTTCGCCGGCCTGACCGGTCCGGACGCGGGCGCGGCGCCTGACTGTGGCGGGTACTTCATGAAGCGGATGCTGAGCAAATCCCGCGCGTGGCGGAACATCCCGCTGATCATCGGGGAGCGGCTGTCGCCGTCGTCCTGCCAGCGGACGCCGACTTCCTTGATGCCGTAGCCGAATTTTCGGGCGAGGCGGAGGATTTCGACGTCGAACATGTAACCCGTGATCTGCTGGACGGAGAAAAGCCGCCGGGCGGCGTCGCGGGTGAAGAACTTGAAGCCGCACTGCGTGTCCTGAATGCCGTACAGACCGACGATCGCGCGCATCACTTTCGCAAACGCTTTCGATCCGAGCCGGCGGTAGAGCTTCTGGGGGCGGACGATTTTCGAGTCGCCGACGCGCCGGCTGCCGATCACGACGTCAAAATGCTCGTCGAAGGCGGGAAGGATTTTCTCGACTTCCTCCATCGGCGTCTTGTAGTCGGCGTCGACGAAGCCGATGAGCTTGCCCTTGGCCGCCAGCATCCCGTCACGGACGCCCCGGCCCTTGCCGCGACGTTCAGGGGTGCCCATGACAACGATCCTCGGGTCGCCGCCGGCGAACTCCGCTGCCCGTTCGCGCGTGCCGTCGGTGCCGTCGGCCGAGACGATAATCTCCCAGGCCCAGCCGCGCTTCTCGAGGTATTCGCGCATCGCGCCGAGCGTGCGCGCGATCGTCGCCGCCTCGTTGAAGGCGGGGACGACCAGGCTCAGGTACGGCTCATCGGGCATGCGTTTCCTCGGGGGCAAACCGCAAGTTGTAATGGAAAAGCGTAGCCGGCGGCAAGGTTACGGGGATCGCCGAGACAGTCCCGTAATGTCGATTACCTGCGGGTTTGTTGGCGTTGTTTGACGTCTTGGGCAATTTTCTTGACGTCTTCGGCTTCGAAACCGATCGTAAAAATGCGGGCGCCTACCGGCCGGCTGTCGGGGGCGGCAAGGCGCTGGAGGCGGGAGAAGCGAACGTCGACGCGCCGGGCGGAGACGCCGGCGGAGCCTTTGGCTTGGTACGGCGCGGAGCCGCTCAACGTGAAACTTCCGGGACGCAAGGGAGCACGGGCGATCACTACGCCGTCGAGAAGAAGCTCGCTTTCCAACTCGAAGTCGGGGTCGTCGCCGACGGGCACTTGCCCGCGGACGACGAGGCGCTCGGCCCCTGCAGGTTGGCCGAGGTTGAAAAAAGCTTCGCCGCTGACCCAACTGTCCTCGTACATGCCCGAGTATTCGAGGCCGGGATTAAGCAGGTCTTGTTCCTCGAACCACTTGCGCCCGAAGCTGCCGACGCGCGAGGGCGGCTGCAGGGCTTTGTATTCGTCTTCGCTGATGACCGAGACGTCGCGGATGAAGCCGACGAGCTTTCGGCGGTCGGTGGAGACGTCGCGGCCGTAGAGGTTCATCAGGCCGGTGCGCGGCGTGGGGAATTGCCGGCCGTCTTCGCCCATGTCGATCGCCACGTACGGCAAGCCGCCGATCAACTGCGGCTTCAGCGGGGGCGAGACGACCCGCGCCGACCCGCGCCCGATCATCCCGAGCGCCTCGCGCGTCGCGCCGACGGCGGCGGCCGGGGGGAGCGCGTTTTCCATGTCGGCCCGGTAGCTGCTCGTGAACTCCATGACGACGCGAACGGTCGGCGTCGGGTTCACCACCTGAAACAACAGGTGCCGCCCGACGCCCGCCATCGTGCGGCCTTTGAAAAACAGCGGCTCGGTCTCGAGCTGAAACAGCGCGTACTTCGCCTTGCCCCCGCCGGCGAAATACGGCATGCCGCGTTCGGAGGCGACGAAAATCAGGTGGTTGCGCGCGTCGCGGAGGTTCGTCGAGTAGAAGTTGGCGCCGCCCGGGACGGCGTCGTCGCTCAGCTTGTTGTCGGCCCACACGGCGCGGCGACGCCGGTTGAAGACGTTCTGCTTCGCGGTCGTGGCGACCATTACCGCGTCGCCGGGCGCGTCGTTGCCGCTCGTGCCCGCGGCGGGGACTTTGCGGTTGACGCCGGCGAGCATCTGTTCGGCAAACCCGTTCACCGAAAAATCGTTGACGGCGCCTTGGCCGTCGTGGAGGTCGAACGCGTGGGAGGTGTAGCCGCGGACGTGGGCGTCGACGAGCCGGCTGGTGTCGCGCAGGATTCGCCCGGCGTCGAACCCGGGGAAGCTCTTGTACCCGCCGACGTGAAACAGTCGGTTGCTCGGGAACAGCGCCTGCTGGCCGCGCGTTTCCATCGTCTGGAGCTTGGCCAAAACGATGTTGTAGCTGTCGATGAGGTAGTGGTCGGCGGGATGGTCGCGGACGACGGTGTTCATTTCCGCCAGGATGCGCGAGCCGGACGCGTCGGGGATTTCGCCGAAAGTCAGCCCCGTCCCGGCGCTGGAACGGATGTACGCGATTTGCGCGTCGAGCCCCGCCGCCGCCAGGACGGCCAACGGGACGAACTGCACCGCCCAGCGCGGCCAGCGCCAGAGTCGCCCGCGCGTGAGGTCGAACCACGCCGCCGCGACGGTGGCGAGCATGAACGGCTGGACGAACATCGCAAGCTTGAACAAGCCGAACCCCGAGCGCGTCTGAAAGAGGTACGCCCCGACGCCGAGCATCACGACAGTCAGAGTGGCGGCCGGCGAACCCTGCCAGGTCCGGCGGATCGCCGCCAGCACCATTGCGACGGACATCAATAAGCCGGCCGCGATGACCGTGCTTTGGAACGGTTCGAACATCGGGGAAGAGACCCGCTGGAAGCCCCACAGGTTCGCCAGCCCCGTCGGCATGAGAAAGTACGGAAACAGCGTGACGCTTGCGTCGTCGGCGATCGCGCCGGTGCCGTTTTGGCGGAGGATGTAGGCGATCGTCGTCGGCACCGCGCGGTTAAGGAGAACGAACGCAACCGGAACCGCGACGAGCGCCGCTAACGACAGCCGGCCGACGTGAAGCCGGCCGGTCAGGAGCCCCAGAAGAAAGTAGAGCGCGCATCCGACCGCGAAGAACGGCGCCAGCTCTGGATAAATGAAAGCGAGTCCTGCGACCATCAGGCCGAGCAACGCCCCGTTGCGAACGATCTGCCCGCGCGTCCATTCGCCGTCGAACGGCCGCATGAGCAGCGTCGCGCACGCCGCGAGCACGCACAGGCCCCCGACCTGTGCGATGAGCTGGTAAAGCGTGCCGAGGCTCGTTAGCGCCGACAGCGCCACCAGCCCCGCCGCCGCGAGGGCCGGCGCCTTGCGGCGCGGGTCGTCGCCGGCGTAGGCCATCGCGGCGGTCCCGCTGATGAGCACGAGGTGCATGGCGACGATGACGGGCATGAACGCCTGCGTGGTCGAGATGCCGGCCAGGCGAGACACGAAAGCGATGAGCATTTCCGAGCCCGGGCGGTGCATGCCGGGGACGTGAAGGAAGTAGAGGTACTCGGTGTAGTCGTACCCGCCGAGCAGGCGCGAGGACGTCGGGACGTCAAAGTACGCGTGGTCGAGGAGCCGCTGGGCGCCCATGACGTAGTTCGCCATGTCGTCGTTGCAGAAACTGATCCAGTCGAAGCCGAATCGGAGCATCGGGGCGCCGGTGACGAGCAGCCCCGCCAGGATCACGCCGAGGAACGGGAGGTACTCCCGCGCCGGGGCCGGCTCGCGGGCGGCCCACCACAGCACGATCGTCAAGACCAGCAACACAGCGCCAACAGGCAACGCCACGCGCGCCAGCGGGAAGCCGGCCATACTGAGGAGAATCAGCGGCACGGAATTGAGAACCATCCCAACGGCGGGCGCCACCAGGAGGTTGCGGACGGGAAGCAGGCGCGTGCCGACGCACGCCAACACGGCGTAACCCAATGCCGTCCAGAAGAGAAACAAACCAATCGATAACAGGAACGCCAACACTCCACTCTCCGGAATCAGACCCGCGGCACAGGCGGGCGGGGCGAGCCGGCCGCGCGGAACGCCTTCGGACTTTCGGCGCCAGTTTACCCGATTGGCGCTCCGGCAGGCCGCCCTTGCTTCCTGCGTCGCGCCGAGTGGAAGATCGCTACCGATCCGCCCAAAGAATCTCGATTTCCGTGTAGCCCGGGTTTACCGCGTCGGCCCCGACGCGCCCGCCGGCGAGGGTCTCGACGACGGGGTCAGTGAAAGTCAGCAGCATTCGGTCGATCTTGAGGGGCCTTGGGAAGATCAGGTCCTCCGCGTCGTTCCGACTTGCATCGGGCAGCGCGTGAACGTGGTCATGTGCGAGCCAGTTGTTGAGGAACGCGGACAGGTGAACGGTGTGCCACGTTTCGCGGAGCGACGTCTTGCGCGCGTGAAGCCGCAGGCCGCGGATCAACCGGGGCCGGCTGGTTTCGATGGAAAGTGTCGCGGGCTCAGGGCCGTTGACCATCCACGCGGTATCGGACCGTCCGTCAAAAGCGTGGGGCGCCAGGTGCTCCGGGTCGGCGACGCGCGACGGGACGAGGTGGAGCTTGTCGTCGCCGCCGAACTGTTGGCGAATCTGTGGAACGGCGAATGCCACCGCCCCGCCGACCGCGGCGCCCGCACAGGCCAATAACGCAAGCGGGAGTGAAAATCGCGGGCCCGCGTTGGGTTCACGCCGCCAGCGCCGGCGTCCCCGGGCAACAAGTACCACGCCGCCGACGACGATGATCCACCCCGCCGCACTCACGACGTTCGCCCACCTCGCGCCGACGTACCGCACTTCAAGCCGGTGCTTGCCCGGCGGCAGCTCGACGGCGATGAACCGGCCGAGGTTGCCGACCGCCAGCGACACGCCATAGTCTTCGACGCGCACCAAACCGGGGTAGTAAAGCACGGGCAGTTGCAGGAGGACGCGATCGGTCGATTCGAAGCGGCATTTGGTGCGCCGCCCGTAGCGAACGAGGCGTCGAGATTCTTCAGCCGGGACGAGCCGAACGGCTTCCGGCGCCGCGCCTTCGTAGCGGGCGCACGTCAGCCGCAAGTCGGCCATGTTTCCCTTCGCGTCGCGCGGCGTGAGGGCAAAGGAGGGGCGGTCGCCGAGCGAATCGGGCAGCTTGATCGCGAATTCGGCCTCCCCCGGCTCCAAGGGCAGACGCCGCCAGCGCCCGTCCAATTCCAACTCCAGCACTTCGGCCGGCGGGAACGTTTGGGGGACCGTTCCGCGGAGGCGCAGTTGGGTCGCGCCGGGTGGGACGTTGAGCGCCGTCCGCGCTTTCTCAAACACCCGCCTGATGTCGCCCCGCGTCAGGGCGTATTGCGGCAAGGACAGGTCAATGTCCGACCGAACATACGCCGTCTCCGCCGCGGCGGCGCCGGTGAGGAGGTAGTCGTACAGCCCGCCCATCGACGGGTTGGCCATTGCCTCGCGGACGTAATGGCGGAACAGCCGGCCCGCACTCGGGACATACGCCGCCGACGCCGACGCGGCCAGCGCGACCGAAACCAGCGCCGGCATGGCACGGAATTTCCTCCCGAAGCACAGCGTGATTCCGCACGTTACGAGCAACGACCCGATGAACGTCGTGAACACCAGCATCCGGTACGGAAACTGGATGAACCAAAACGTCTTGGGCAGATGTTTCCAGAAATCAACCGGTGACCACGCCGCGAAGAACGCCGCCGCAAACAAAACCAGCAGCCGCAACGTGATCGGCTTGATACGCCGGCGGCTTCGTCCGGGGTACAACAGTCCGAGCGTCGCCAGCCCCGCACCGGCCAGGACGGCCCAACCGACCTGAAGGCCCAGGTTTGGCGTAGTCGACCCCGCCGGCGAACGCGGACCTGATGCGAGGAGCACGTCGAGCGAACCGAGCCAGGCGGCTTCGTAGGGGCTGAAGCTCTGGCCGTACATTTCGATGAGCGGCAGGGACGAAAGCTGGGGGACGACGTACCACGACATCAGCATCGCGTGCAGCCCCCCCGCCGACGCCAGCCGGGCCAGCCGCCCGAGCGACCGGCGTCGCCGGCCCAACATCGACGCGAACAGCAGGCCGAGAAAAACAACGCCGTAGAGGTAAGTGATGTTGTGCGACATGCCCACGCACGTCCACGCGACCGCGCACGCCAGGACGTAGCGGAGGCGCGGCGACGCGAAGCAGCGGTGCGTCGCGTAAAACGCGACGGGCAGAAGGTTGAGCGCGACCAGCTCGGCGAACGCGCCGCGGGCGTTAAGGTCGGTGAAGACGTACGGCGCGACGACAAAAACCACGCCCCCCGCCATTGCCGCCGGCACGCGACGGGTGAGCCGGTACGCGCTCAGGTAAACGAACGCCCCCCCCGTCGTTAGCGCCGCGAGCATCGCAAGCTTCCAAGCGAGGTACGGGTTTACCCCGATCACGCCGAGCGCGCCGGTGACGGTGTACGGAAAATTCGCGTAATATTGGAAAATCGGATAACGGACGCCGTCTAGTTGACGGGGCGCAACGCGGATGGGGAATTGACCTTCGCGCAGCGCGTTCTTCGCTTCGACGATGCCGGCGAGAATCCCGCCCAGATCGCCCGCGTCGCGGAATTGCGACGACCGGTACGGCCATAGCACGCATACGGCCAGAAACAAATACAACACAAGTGGCCCGCCCGGCGCGCCGCGACGGCGGAACAGGGCGGCGTGCCGGGGCGCAGGGGAATCGCGCGATATAACGTTCATCTGTCCTTTGACCAGTCCAGCCGAATCTCGCGATACCCCGGGCTCACGGCATTCGGATCCACCTTGTCGCCCCCCTTGGTCGTGACCACGGGGTCTGAAAAATGGAGTTCAACCAAGTCGGCCTTAACGCGTTTTAATGAAATTTTCTGGACCGGCGTGCGGGCGGCTTCGGGGAGGGGGAACGAGGTGTCCTGCACGACCTTACCGTTTCGCTTCTGCACGACGCGCACGGTATGCCACGCCTCCCACAGGCCGGTGTCGCGGCTTTCGAATTCGATCCGGCTCAGCACCGCCGAGCGGTGCGGGCGGATCGTGACGACCGGCCGGGCGCCCGGCGGCGCGACCCACGCCGTCGCAAGGTCGCCGTCGAACGCGGCCGTGACGGCATGATCAGCGTCGATGCTCGACTCGGTCGAAACGGTCGTCCGGATCGACCCGTCCAAATACGGCGCGAGCAGCGCGACGCCCCGAACGGCAAACACGCCCCCGGCCAGAAACGCCGCGCCGACCAACGCATCGCCGAGCGTGAACCACGCTTCGCGCCGTGTTCCATCTCTGCGGGCACGACGTAGACGCCGACGCTCGATGACAGGCATTGAGATCACCCCCACCCATCCGATGCAGGAAACCCAGTTCGCCCAACGCACGCCGGCGAACGTCACGTCGATGTCGTGCCGCCCGCGATCCAACTCGAGCGCGAGATAACGCCCGACGTTGCCCGGCTTCACCACGTCGCCGTCGAGAAGGACGGTCATCAATCCGGGATAATGAAGCACGGGGAACGTTACGACAGACGGCTGCGGCAGGTCGAGCGCGACGTGCGTCCACCGCCCGTACGTCGTCGCCGGCCGGACCTGCGCCGCGAGCACCGTCGCCCGCGCCGCGTCGCGCGGCAAGGCCGACGCGAACGCCACGCGGGCGATCTGCAACGGGGCATACGTGCCGTCGCCTCGATCGGGGCTCATCGCCACGTGAATCGGCACGCCGTTGAACGCGTCCGGCGTCGGGACGCGGACCAGGAACGGGCCCGGGGCGGTGGGGAACACGTGCCGTTTGCCGCCCGGCTCGACGGCGAAACTGATCGGGCCGGATTTAACCTCGGGAAACACGCCTTGGATTACCAACGCGTCCGCGGACTTCGGGGTGGGCAGGGTGACGGCGGCGTGACGGCGCAGCCACCCGTCCGTCGCCACGCCGAACTGCCGGCCGACGTAGTTCGCGCCGGTCGGGTCGAGGCTCGTCTTGACGGCCGCTCCGGGCGTAATCAGGTAGTCCCCGAGCCCGCCGATGTAGGGACTGAGCATTTGGCCGGGGACCGTGCCGTCGTCGTACTGCCCGTCGCGCGGGAGATACGTCGCGCTAAACCCGCCGACAAGGAGCAACACGAGCGCGACTTGCCACCTGTGCCGAAGGTTGACAAGCCACGCCAACGCGGCCGCACCCGCGACGACGCCGAACAAAACGACGAACATGAGGATGCGGTAAGGGAACTGCACGAATTGATACACTTCCGGCAACGGTTTCCAAACGTCGATCGGCGACCACGACATCACGAACGCGGCGATAAAAAAGAGGACGCCGCGGATGAGCAGGCCTCGCCGCCGCCAACCGAGACGCGGCATGAACGCCGCAGCCGTCGCAAGCACGGCGCACAGCAGGACGGGCACGCCGACTTGCAGCGTCAGGTAAGGCGTGATCGCTTCATTGAGTTTCACGACGTACGCCACCGGCGACAAGAGTGACCCGAGCGTGGTGAGATGGCTCCACTGGATCGGGTCTTGCGACTGCGTGCCGATCGTCAACGATTTCATGAGCATGATCTGCGGCACGAGATACCACAGCACGAGCGTGCCGTGGATGACCCCCGCGACCATCACGCGCCCCAGCCGCCAAACGTAACGTCGATTCGCCGACGCGTACGAAAGAAACCAGAGCCCGATGAAAGTGACCGCGTACAGGTAGGTGATGTTGTGCGACAGCCCGAGAAGCGCCCAGGCGACCGCGCTGCGGCACACATGGCCAAGCCCCGGCGACGTGAACGCGCGCCAAGCGTGATAAAACACCGCCGGCAGCAGGTTGAACGCGACCAGCTCCGAAAAGGCGCCGCGCCCGACGAAGTCGGCGAACATGTACGGGGCGCTGACGAATACGACGCCGGCTACGACCGAAGGCAGGTTGCGCCGCGTGAGGCGGCGGCACAATTTCCAAACGTAAAACCCTCCGGACGCGAGCGACAGAACAGTCGTTACTTTCCAGACGGTATAGGGGTTGCCGCCGGGCACGACGTGCGACAGCACGCCCGTCGCCGTGTACGGGAAATTTCCGTAGAACTGGAAGAACGCGTACCGCGTGCCGGCGTGCTGGGTCGGCGTAACGCGCAGCGGAAACTGGCCTTCGCCGAGCGCCCTGCCGGCTTCGACAATCGTCCCGACCACCGACGACAAATCCCCCGCGCCACGAAACGTCGACGGCCAGAAAGGGTAAAGCATTCCCACCGCAACGAGCAGGTATAGCAATGCCGGCCCGAGCGGCGCGTACGGCCGCGCGACCAGCCGGCGCGTCGCGCGGCGGAGCCCGAACCCGCGCTCGCGCCGATGAGACGTCGGCGCGCGGGGGGCGGGGTTGTCGGCGGCGGGTGCAAGCGTCATGGCTGTAGGCGACGAAATAGAAAAAGGGTTGGCCACGAATGACACGAATAGGCACGAATAAGAAATAGCTCTTGTTTCATTCGTGTTCATTCGTGGCTTAACCCGCTCCGTCTTGCATTTGTGGTGACAGGCGAAGTTGCCAGGAGGTCTACTTCAGCGCCAGTCCGCGATCGGCGGGAGTCGCGTCGACCAGGCCGACGAACTTGAGCAGCGCCGCCACCGGCCGGCTGTCTCCGCCGGGCAGGCGTTGGACTTCGTTGAACCGCAATTCCACGCGCCGCCGGAACTCGCCCGACTCGGCGACGACTCCGCGCAACTCGAACTCGCCGGGGGCGAGCAGTTGGCGGGCGATCTCGACGCCGTCCACGACCACGCGCAGCTCCGTGCGGAACGCGGCGTCGCCGCCGATGACCGGGACTGAACCTTTCACGACGACCGCCCGCGGCGTGCCGAGCGTCGCGCCCCCTGTCACACCGCCCCGAGCCCCCGCGCCCGCCAGCCAGGCAAACGCACGCTCCGAGCACCAGCCGTCTTCGTAGATGCCCGAATACTCCAGATCCGGGTGGGCCAGATCCGTTGGGAAACTCTCGAGCTTCGCCGGCGGGGCGAGATTTTTGAATTGCTCGACCGAAATGACCGAGACGTCGCGACCAAAGCCCACCAGCAGCCGTCGGTCCAGCGCGACGTCCGTGCCGTACAGGCTCATCAGCCCGGAGCGGACGACGGGGAACCGCTTGCCCGGCCGGCCCATGTCGAGCATGAGGTAGTGGCGGCCGTCAATTTTCTGCGGCGCAACGGGCGGCGAGAACAACCGCGCCGACCCGCGGCCGCTGGCGCCGACGCGCCAACGTTGCGAGCCGATGACTTCGGCTTCCGGCAAGAGGTTGTACCCGTCAGCCAGGTACGAACTTGTAACGTTCATCACGACACGAGCGCCTTCGGTCGGGTTGACCACCTGGAACATGAGGTAGCGCCCGAGCCCCGAGAACGTGCCGCCGCGGAAATAGAACGGCTCGGCCTCCAACTGATACGCGCCGATCCGCGACGGGTCGGCCGAGTAAAAACCCTGGCTGAGATCAGACCCGACGGCGATCAGATGGTTCCGGACCTGGTTGTACGGGAGAACGACGAAGTTTTTCGCGTCGCGCGCCGCCCTGAAAGTCGCCGGCGCAGGGAAATGCCGGCGGTTGTAAATGCCCTGGATGCCGG
>JBKJRK010000385.1:0-3094 GCA_046593135.1 Tepidisphaeraceae bacterium
CTTGCGGACGGCGCAGGACAACTTCATCCGGCGGTGGGGTGAGATGGGCCAGACGTGGGGGATCAACAGGACGATGGCCGAGATCCACGCACTGCTCTACATCACCGGGCAGTTGCAATGCACCGACGACGTCATGGGCCGCCTGAACATCAGCCGGGGCAACGCGAGCATGAGCCTGCGGGCGTTGTGTGACTGGGGGATCATCCGCCGGATTCATCGGCGCGGCGAACGGCGTGAATATTTCGAAAGCCTCGGCGACGTCTGGGAGATGTTCACGATCATCGCCGCCGAGCGCAAACGCCGCGAGCTCGACCCCGTGCTGGAAACGATCCGCCAGTGCCAGCACATGCTCGACGAGCCCACGATCGGCAAAGCCGGCGCCAGCCAGGAGGCCATCCGCACCACACGCGCACGGCTCGACGACATGGAAGACTTCATGGAAGTCACCAACAAGATCTTCACCCAGTTAGTCACCAACGCCCGCAGCGGCCTGACGCGCGTCACGAAGGTGTTGCTGAAAGCGCTGGGCTGAAAAAGATGGGCCACAGAGACACTGAGACACTGAGGTGCGCTCGGATTGCGAACACTTTTTTTCAACTTGATTGATAATTGAAATGCGTCGTATTTCAACCGACGTTCATTGTGAAGCGAACCTCAGTGTCTCTGTGCCTCTGTGGCCTTCTTCTCACCGCTCGTTTCTGAACACGCCGCCCAACTGCTCCGCGTTAATCCCGTAGCCCAATCCCTTCGGATACAGGTTGAAGTTGAAGCTGCTCTGATCCGTCGTCGAGTCGTGGGAGACGCTGACGGCGATGAAGAATGAATCAAACTGGCGGAGGACGCCGAAGCTGGAGTTCACGTTTTGCGACAGGCCGAAGTCGTAGCTCTGCGACGCGGTAAGCGTGTATTTCGGGCTCAGCTCGTAGCTCACGGCGACGGATGTGATGTTGCTCATCAGCTCATCGATGTAGCGGTTCCCGACGAAATACGTGAGCCGCTCGTCCCGGCGGACGAGCAGGCCGATGCCGGCGGTCGCGAGGCGGTTCTTGTCGAGGTTTTGCTGGACGTCGGCGAGCACCACCGTGTTGTCGCTGATCCGCCAGGTCGCGTCGGCGTTGGCGGAATTGCGGGGGATCGAGGTTTCCGGCTGCGACGAGAAGAACAGGCCGCGGAAACCGACCGGATTCCGCTCGGTATCGCTCGGCTGGTTGGCGAAGAAATTGCCTTCGAGGTTGAGCGTAAAGAAGTCGACGCTCCTCCAACGGCCGGCGCCGCCGCGCTTGGTTTGCCACCGTTGGCGCAGCGCGACCTGAACCGCCGAGAGGTCGCGGATGCCGTCGACGTCTTCGTCGTAAACGAACACGTCGTTGTTGTCGTCCGTCGAGGCGGCGGCAAAGGCGTTTGCCTCGGGCTCGATGACGTGCCGCACGCGATGCACGTCGAGCAGGCGCGACTCGACGCCGTTGTACATTTTCCAGAACGACGTGCTGATCCGGGCGCCCGCGGCGCCGAACAACCGGTTCACGTTGCCCCCGCCGGGTGAATCGGTGTAGCCGGTGTAGCGGCCCATGACATACGGCACGAACTTGAGCGGGCCGGCCGCCAGCGGCAGGGCGACCTCCTGGCGAAAATCGCCGCGGTAGTTCATGTCCTGGTCGTCAACGCCCGTGTAGCCGATTGACGGAATGCCCGGGGAGCGGCCGGGGCCGAAGCCCTGCTCGGCGAGCGTCGCCCGCGTGGTGTTGAAACGGTAACCGCCGACGGTGTTGCGGCTGAAGAACGTAAAGCGGTCGTCGCCGAAGCTGTCGCCGATCCGGCGGTAGCCGACCTCGGGGAGGTGCTCGACCTCAAACTGTTCCTGGAGCAAGTCGCTGGTGGTGACGACGTTGCTCGGCTGGCCTTGGACGAGCAACGTGTAGGCTTCGGTGTCTCGCTGTTTCTTGACGTACAGCGAGACGTCGTGCGGCGACTCTTCGTCGAATTCCTTATCGAACCACTGCTCAAGAAACGTCGCGTCGGAGACGTAGCCGGCCCGAAACTGGAGCTGAAAATCGTCGGCGAAGAAGTGCTGGTGTTCGTACAGCACTTGGCCGCGGAAGTCGGAGTCGCCGCCTAAGTTCGCGTTGTCTTCGCCGACGCGACCCCGGCCGAAGTCGTCGAAGCCGTGGTCATAGACGCCGTAGCTGCTGAGCTTGCCCTCGAAGTTGTTCTGCTCCTTGAGTGTGTCGGAGATCGCGCCGCCCCCGTACTCGAAGTCCAGCCCGCCCGCAGGCCCGCGGTCGCCGTAATAGTCGAGGCGGTAGCTCGCGTCGACCTCGTTCGGCCGCGCCCAGCCGAGCGTTTCAAACAAGCCCCACTGCGTCTCGATCCCGGTGCCGAAGGCGGTTGAATTTTCGAAGCCGATGCCGCGCAGGATCGACCCGCGGTCGGTCATCGAACCGCTGGCGTACGGGAGATAGAACACCGGGACGTTGAAGAACCGGAACGTCGGGTGCGCCACGCGGAACGCCGTCCGGTTGCCGATGCGGGGGTCTCCAGTGTCTTCGCGATGAACGTACATCCGCTTGGCGTTGATGCTGTATGACGGCGTCGCAAACCGGCTGGTGCTGAGCTTTGCGTCTTCGGCTCGGTACTCGCCGGCCGAGAGCTGGCGGACGATCCGTGCCCGCAGGACGACGGGGATCTGCAACTGCGGTTGCACGGTGTGGACAACGGCTTCGGTCAAAATCGCCCGGCCGGTCGAAAACTCGTAGTACGCGCGCTTCCCCTCGAGCCGCTGCTCGCCCATCTCCGCCTGGTTGGTCGGCGTGTAGACGATGCGCACGTCGCCCTCGAGGTAGGCGGCGTTAATCGCCTTGCCGACGGCGTCGGAGCCGGCGAGATTCTTAATGTCGCGCTTCGGGTCGTCGATCGTGGTGAAGAGCACCGCGCTGTCGGCCTGTAGCTCGATGACGCCCTTGGCACTGCTCTGAAACAGCGTCACCCCGTCCGACAACACGACGGCCAGCTTGCCGTCATCGCCTTCGAAAGTTTCGATGTTCCGGGCCCTGAACGTGACCGGCTCGCCCGGCGCCAGCGCCGCCGGCGCGCTTGT
>JBKJRK010000405.1:0-6662 GCA_046593135.1 Tepidisphaeraceae bacterium
CAGCACAGGCTCGGAATCATTCTGATTCAGCTTGGAAATGATCGGCGGGTCGACGTCTTCCGGGAGCCGGCGGAGCACCGTCGCCACGCGGTCGCGCACGTCTTCGGCCGCGACGTCGATGTCGCGGTCAAGGTTGAACGTGGCGATGACGATTGAGCTGCCGTTGCCGGAGATCGACCGAAGCTCGTCGATGCCTTCGCCGTTGTTGACCGCTTCTTCAATGATCTCGGAGACTTCGGTTTCGGTTTCCTCGGGGCTTGCGCCGGGAAGCGTTGTGCGCACGCTGACGGTCGGCAAGTCAACCGAAGGGAAACGGTCAACACCGTCGAAGGAATCGACGAGCTTCGGTCGATCTCCGGCAACGGCAGCTCGATCGTCATCGCCACATTCAACCTCGACCGCGACATCGACGTCGCGACCCAAGACGTGCGCGACCGAGTGGCGACGGTGCTCCGCCGGCTCCCGGAAGACGTCGACCCGCCGATCATTTCCAAGCTGAATCAGAATGATTCCGAGCCTGTGCTGACGATCGCCCTGTCCGGCGACCTCTCGCTCCGCGAGCTGACCGAGCTGGCGGACAAGGTGTTGAAGGAGCAGCTTGAACGCAGCAAAGGTGTCGGCGAAGTAGAGATCGTCGGCGGCATTGAGCGGGCGATGAACGTGTGGGTCGACGCGAGCAAGCTCGTCGCCCACAACCTCCCGATTACCGCCGTCCGCGACGCCATCGTCCAGCAGAACGCCGACGTGCCCGGCGGCAACGTGACCGGGGGCGAGCGGGAACGATCCCTTCGCACCGCCGGCCGGCTGTCGACCGCCGCCGATTTCAACGAGATGGTCGTCAGGACGGTCAACGGCGTGCCGGTCAAGATCAGCGACCTCGGACACGCCGAGGACGGCACCAAGGAAATTCGTTCGACCGCGCGTCTGAACGGCGTCCCCGCCGTCAGTCTCGAAATCCGCCGGCAGTCCGGCGCCAACACCGTCGAAGTGATTGAATCGGTCAAGCAAAACCTCGAGCGTCTTCGCGCCCAGATTCCGCCAGACGTCAACGTCCAGATCATCCGCGACCAGTCGACGTACATTTACGCGGCCTTGCACGAGATCAAGGTCCACCTCGTGCTCGGCAGCATGCTCGCGTGCGGCGTCGTGCTGATGTTCATGCGGAACTGGCGCTCCACCCTCATCGCGGGCATTGCCATTCCGGCGTCGGTGGTTTCCACGTTCGGCATGATGTGGGCGCTGGATTTCACCCTCAACAGCGTGACGATGCTGGCGTTGGTGCTGATGGTCGGCGTGGTGATCGACGACGCGATCGTGGTCCTCGAAAACATCTTTCGGTTCGTCGAAGAAAAGAAGATGCCGCCGATGGAGGCCGCCCGCAAAGCGACGGCGGAAATCGGGCTGGCGGTGTTGGCGACGACGCTCTCGCTCGTCGTCATCTTCATCCCCGTGTCGTTTATGAGCAGCATATCGGGGCGCTTCCTTTACCAGTTCGGCATCACGGCGGCGGTGGCGGTGCTCGTCAGCCTGCTCGTGTCGTTTACGCTCACGCCGATGATGAGCGCCCGCCTGCTGCGCGGCGACGACGCCGGCCACGGCGCCGGCAGCCGCAAGGGCTTTTACGGGTGGATCGACCGCCGGTACGAACGGCTGCTCGTGTTCTCGATGCACCACCGGCTGGTCGTGAGCGTCGTGGCGCTGCTGATCATGGCGTCGAGCGTGCCGCTGTACCGCGCGGTGAGGCAGGAGTTTGTCCCCAGCGACGTCGACGAAGCCGAGTTCGAGATCCGCATGGAAGGACCGCAAGGCGCCAGCCCGGCGGCGATGTCGGACGCGATGGTTGCGGTCGAGGAAGAATTGCGTAACACCCCCTCCGTCCGGATCGTGCTCGCCGCTTCCGGCAGGGGGTTTCTCGGGCAGGCCAACGCCGGGCAGGTGTACGTCCGCATCGCGCCGCACGAGGAGCGTACGCTGTCGTTCGGCCGGGTTTGGCGCGAGCTGCTCAACGGCACGCCACTCGACGCTTTTCGGAACAATTACTCCCAGCGCGACGTCATGTCCGACCTCAGGCAGCGGCTGGCGAAATTCAAGGAAATCCGCCCGCAGCTCCGCAACTTCTCCAGCTTCAACATCGGCGGCGGCAATTTCGACATCGACTTCGTCCTCCGCGGCCCCGACCTCGAGCAACTCGCCAAGTTCGGCAACCAGCTTCGCGACAAGACTCGCTCCGGCGAAATTCCGGGCATCGTCGACGCCAACACCACGCTCCGCCTCGACAAGCCCGAAATACGGGTGATGATCGACCGCGAGCGCGCCGCCGACCTCGGCGTCGACGCCAGCGACATCGGCACCACGCTGCGCCTGATGGTCGGCGGCGATCAGGAAGTCAGTCGGTTCCGCGACCCGATTGTGAGCGAAGACTACGACGTGCAGCTCCGGCTTACCGAAACCGACCGCAGCAACCCCGACCTCATCCAGCAGCTCTACCTGCCGCGGCGGTTGAGCAACGGGGACGGGGGGCTGGTCGAGCTGGGGAACGTCGCGACGCTCCAGCCCATCGAAAGCGCCAGCCGGATCGACCGCTCCGACCGCCAGCGCGAAGTGCGCCTCCGCGCCGGCGTCGGCCCCGGCTACGCGCTCGCCGATCGCATCGACGCCCTCCGCCAGGCGGCGGCGGACATGAACCTTCCCGCCGGCTACACCGTCGCAGTCTCCGGCAAGGGACGTGAGCTCGAGCGCACGTTCGTCGAGTTCCTCTGGGCGTTTCTGCTGTCCGTCGTGTTCATGTACATGATCCTGGCAATGAACTACGAGAGCATCGTTCACCCGTTTACCATCCTGCTCTCGCTGCCGCTTACTGTCCCGTTCGCGCTACTCTCGCTCTGGCTCAGCGGCGGCACGCTCAACCTCTATTCGGCGCTCGGCCTGCTCGTGCTGTTCGGCGTGGTCAAGAAAAACTCGATCCTCCAGATCGACCACATGAACCACCTTCGCGCCGGCGGGATGGCACGTTTTGACGCGATCATCCAAGGCAACCGTGACCGCCTTCGCCCGATTCTTATGACGACGCTCGCCCTGGTCGCCGGCATGCTTCCCCTGTGGCTCGGAACCGGGCCGGGATCCGAAGAGCGCCGCGCCGTCGCGGTGGTCGTGATCGGCGGGCAGTCCCTCTCGCTGCTGCTGACGCTGCTCGTGACCCCGGTTGCTTACTCGCTGCTTGACGACTTCGCCGCGTGGGCGGCGCGACGCAGAGGTGGAAAGGGCAGTGCGAAAGCGCCGGCGCAAATACCCGCGTCCCTCCCCTCGGCAGGCGCCGGTTCGTAGTTTCGCCGCCGTCGCGCGGTGGAAGAAAAACGCTCCGCTTTGCGGACGCGGCGAAACGGGACCGCGCTTTCACCATTCACATAGCGACTCGACATACGCCGCCGACCCGTCGCGCAGCCAACCGTCGAGTTGGGCCTGATCTTTAAGTTGCTGCCCGCGTCTGCGATCGACCACGGCGAATCCGCACTCGACGTCCGGGAGTGCCGTCATGTCGCCCCAGATCTTCTCGAACTGCGCGACGGGGAAGACGTCTTCCTGGCCGTGGCCCCAACGTTTTTTCACGTCCTTGAGCGTGATGTACGTCGGCATGCGGACCGCCATCACGCGCACGGCCGCATTTACCTTATCGCTGTTGCGGAGGTCGGCGCGGGCTAACGAGAACGCGGCGAGCAACTGGTCGATGTCGATCCACGTCGTCAACGTGTTGTAGTAGCTCAGGTTGAACTCGTCGCGCTCGCGCGGCATGGCGAGTCCTTCGAGGAGCCGGACGTTCCCATTCACCCGCGCCAGCCCGCCGCCGCGGTCGTCAATTCGTCGGCGGATCACTTCAAACGTCAGGCATTTTCCGCTCTCGGCGTGCAGGCCGACGAGGGCCGGGTCGGGACTGGCGCCGACGGTGTCGATGTTGTGCAACATCAGGTACTTCAGCCCCGGCCGCTCGTCGAGCAGGCGGGCGAGGACGAAGTTGCGCAGGAGGTTCGGCACCTCGAACCAGTGGCCGACGGGGTGCAGGCACTGGGCCGGAAGGTTGTCCGTGTAATCGCTCGCCTCGCCGGCGACCGTGGCCCAGTTGATTAGGGCGGCGTGAAGACTTTCCCGCACCTTCTGCGCCTGCTCGTCGAGCAGCTTCTGCGGCATCTCTTCCCACGCGAAGCGTAAATCGCGCACCGTCGGCACCAGCCGCAACCCTACCACCCGCCCCGGCGACAGACGCACGGGGCCGGGGTAGTTGAAATTCTCCCTCAGCGCTAAAGTTTCTTCGATCGGCTTGTGCGTCAGGTAGCTCGTTGCGATGAGGTGGGGCAGGGGCGCTCCGTGCAACCGGCCGGCCTTACGGCTTTTGGCTAGGTGAACTTCGATGAATGACCGATGCCGTCCGCCGAGTTTGCAGAACGGATGCAACGCTTTCACCACGCCGGCGCCCTGGGTCCATCGACTGCCCGCGCCGGCGGCCAAGGTCAGCACGGCGACCTCGCCGCGCGATAAAATGTCCCGGCCGCTTGCGGCCCATTGCGTGTCGCCGCCGCCGGAGACGTCCGTCACGTCCGTCGGGCGAACGTCTTCGATTACCGTGCTCGATGGCAATCGGTTCTGCGCCAGTCCGGTTCGCCCGCTTTTCAGATCGGTGCGGATTTGTTCGTGCTGTTCGCGGTCGAAGCCGAGCTGGTTGAGCAACTCGTCCAGTCGCTCGGCCGATCCGTTTCCGGATCGTCCGCGCGGGAGCAATTGGTCGAACAGCGTCTCGACCATTCCCGCAAGCTGCGGGTCGCTGCGACAGGCCGCCCCGAAGCGGTCCAGCTCCGCCCGGCGGACGGGGCTGAGCTGGCGCGGGTCGGTGCGCAGCCACTGCGGCGCCATGAACGCGTAATACGCCGGCGGTAGCAAGGCGGCGTCGTCGCGTAAAAGCTCGGCGAACGTCCCGCGGGGGTTGATCGCCAGGTCGTACACCACCGGCTCCATCGCAAACGGCAGGCTGCTCGCCAGTTCGCGCTTGGTCCGGCTCATCACTTCCTGAAGAAAATCCTGACCTTCCGACTTACGGCCCGGCGCGAAGATGAATCCCATCCCGCCGCCCGACATGCCGCCGAGCATCCAGAAGCCCCAGAAGTCGTCGCCGAATTTTTCACGGACGCGCTCGATCAGCGTTTCGGTGTAGTAGGTGCTCGCCCAGGGGATGATCGATTGGATGGGGCCAAAGAAGTTGCGTGTCGTCGCGGACCCGATGCTGCGAACGTCTTGGTTGCGAAGTCCGTCGAGAATCTCGTTAAGAATGCCGATGGCCTGCTGCCGCCCGGCCCATTCGGCTTCGGAGCGCAGCAGGTACTTTTCGGTGACCATCTCGAGAATCGGGCCGACGTTCTGGGCCATGCCGCCGTGGACAAGGACGAGGCTGTCTTGCAGTTTCTGGCGGACGGATTCCGGGGCGTCAGTTTCGTCGAGAATACGGTGATTTGGCAGTAGTCTGCCCCGGCTGACGCCGAACTCCGGGTCGCCTTCGCGGGCGGGCGCGCCGGTGATGAGCTTCATGCCCGGCCACACGCCGCCCGAATCCTGCCACCCGCCCCCCGACCCGCCGACCCACTCGCCGAGAATCGCGCGGGCCGCGACGAGGCGGCGCTCGTTTTCCGAGAGCATTCCGGTCAGAGATTTCGCCTGACCCGTCGCGCGCATGCACGCGGCGATGAGCGACCCGAGTAAATTCGTCGAAACCGCAAGGCGCGAGCCCTTGGGAATATTGTTGACGTTGCTGACGATCTCCAGACCCAGCCCAGGCCCGACGACGCGGGCGAGCAGTTCGGACAGCGGTTGCCCCGACCCTTCCAACCCCGGCGGAACAATCCCCGATGCGATCACTGCCGCCTTGAGCAGGCCGAGATAGTCGCGGGCGAAGTCGAACACCTCCGGAAGCGACGTGATGTCGGCGCGGGTGGCGAGGTCGACGCTGACGAGGCGCAGCACCGGCTCGTCGATGACGCGAAGATACGCTTCCACCGGCGGCTTCGGCGCCTTGTCGCGCCCGTGAACGGCGAGGTCGATCGACACGTTCAGCACTCGCGCGCCTTCGGGGTAATCCATCCCGAGAAAAAAAATGTCGCTCCAGGCGCTGTGCGTCAGGTCCATCCGCACCGGCGTCTTCTCGGCGAGGACCGGGAACGAGCCGTCGGCCGAGCGTAGGAGCAGTTCGCCGCGGACGCGCAGCGGGTGGTCGGCGGGGTGGCCGGTGCGGAACATCCACTGGTTGCCGCGGACGGACCGCACGCTCCGCCGAACCTGGTTGGCCAGCGTTTGGAAGCCGAGGTCGTGATACGCCACCGCCAGGGCGCTGCTGATGGCGTCGCCGGGACCGTGCGAGCGCTGGACGGCGAGGAACGCGTCGATCGCCTCCTCGAACCGGCGGTTGAGCAGATGCTCGTAGCCCTCGAACGGGATGGCCCCCTGCCCCGGCTTGGCGAGCTTGGTCGGAAGGTGGAAACGATGAATCGCCGAGAGAAAAAACAGGGCGCGAACGCGCTCGTATAGGTTGTCGCTCGACCGGCGGAATTGCTCCAGCTCGTCGCACTCGGGCAAAAGCGTTTCCAGCGACGCCGTCCGGCAGAACGCGTCGAGCGACGAGTCCC
>JBKJRK010000423.1:0-14135 GCA_046593135.1 Tepidisphaeraceae bacterium
CCCCAGGGCGATCGCACGTGGGGTCGGGCCACTGTCGAAGGCATGGCAGTTGACCACGTCGGCGTCTGGACTTATTCAACTTCGGTAATGGAGTGTCGGAGCGCATGCCGACTGGCGGAGCTTGGCTCGCGGCACAACCGTTCGTAATTGCCGGTTGCGGACACGCGGCGGCAACGTCGCCGGAGGATGAGCGTATTGCGTGTTACCCGTCGTTGGCGAGTCGTGCGGCGTGTCGCCGTCATGTGTAGCCACGAATAAACGCAGAGCATTCACTTCATGGCTACACAAAAAACCTTGATCGACCGACGTGAGTTTCTCAGTGCGGCTTCCCTGGCCGGGCTGGGAGTCGTCGCGGGAGGCTGTGTCAATTCAAGTCATCAGGCAACCAGCAGGCCGGCGCAACGCGCCGGTGGCGGAGTGGCGACGGGCGGCAAGCTTGAGCTGCTCCCTTATCCCCAGGGACTGACGCCGAGCGGCGGCAGCTTGAAAGTGCGTGGGAAGGCGTCGTTTGAAATCCCGCACCCTTCGCCCACGACCGAAACGGCTTCTGCCTCGCTCAAGAGTTTCTTACCGGCCGGTGACAGGAAAATCCCCGTGCGCCTGGGCTCAGTGGAAGAAGGCTACGACGCGTCCTGGCTGTCGAAGGAGGACAATGAGTTCCTCACCGCTCCGGGGAGCAGCCTGGAAGCGAGCATTCTGCGGATCACGCGAAAAGGGATCACCGTCGTCGGCAAAGGCAAATGGGGAATGCTGTACGGCTTGCAGACCGTAAACCAGCTCCTCGTGCAGGCCGCCCGCGAAAAACGGGAAACGATTCCGTGCCTGACGACGCGCGACTGGACGGACATGAAATGGCGGTGCCTCTCGCCGACGCTGACGTGGTACTCGGGATGGAATCGGCTCGAAGGTTACGACCTGTGCAACTGGTCCGAAGGGGAGTGGAAGTGGCTCGCCGATTGGTCGATGCTCCACAAGTGTAATGCGTGGGCCGTCTGCATGTACGGGTACTGGCCGTTCACCTTGCCGGGGTATGAGAACGAAACGCTCGACGTCGATTCGTTTTTCTTCAACCCGAAGACCGGCAAGAAGGAGCCGCACCGCTTCACGCACCGCAACATTAAGCAGGAGTTTTATCCCGAGGTCATCCGGTACGCGAATGCCCGGGGCGTAAACGTTCACGCATATATCGGTAAAAACTCCTTCAACGGGCGGGCTTTCGGAAACAACGCCGCAACGAACGCCGGCGGCGCGGCGGAAATGCTGCCGTTCGCGCCCGGCGTGGAAGAATACTGGGACGCGTTCATCGGGCGCATTCTCGACATCGGTTTCAACGGATTCGTGTTTGAAGACCCGGAAGCCAATCACGTCCCGAATCAGAACGAGCAGTGCTACAAGACGTTCTGGGAGCCGTGGGCGAAGACGTACGGATTTTCGTCGGTCCAGCAGACCGACCCGAACAACCCGCCGTTAGGTGTCCATATCGAGTATTACACCTGGCTGTTCCGCACCTTTGACCGGCTCATTCAAAAGCACGCCAAGCGGCTCGGCTGCGATCCGGAAATCTACCTCATCTCGCATTTCCTTTTGGCGCGCATCGTCAACGAGAGCAAGACCGTCGAAGAGCGTCAGAAATGGCTCGCTCTCGTCGACGAGAAACAAGGGCGGAAAGTGCCGTTCATCATCAACGAGGACAAGGAAACGGCTTACGTTGAAATGTTCGGCGGCGATCGAGTCGCCAGCCTTGGCGGACGCGGCGGGTCGTGCACCAACGCCATGCGACGGATCGCCAGCGTCAACAACAACTGGTGCCCCGCCGGCTTCGGCGGCGACCTCGTTCACGAGCGCAACGCGCAGAACCGAATCGTTAAAGCCGGCGGCTTCGGCGCGATGGGGTACGTCTTCGAGTGGACCAACACCGAAGTGTTCGCCTACCTCGCCGCCCAACACCTTTGGCGCAACGCCGGCATACCCGGCGTCAGCAACACCGACCAGACCGGCATTTTGTATTACGCGTATCGCCAGTATTACGGCGACGAAGTCGGTCATCTCGCCGCGCAGGCGATGGACGAGGGTTCGGACGTCAACGACGCGATGGTTCACGAAGACATCAAGGGATCGCAGTATCCGTTCACGGGCAAGGCGCTGCACCGCGACTACCAGCTTCTCGCCGTCCTTGCCGATCACGCCGAACAACTGGCCCGGCAGGCCTACCAGCTTTACACCGGACAGCAGCCGAAAATTTTCGAGCCGGCTTACGATCCGGACGCGTTTTCCTGGAACGGTTACGACGCCGCGCGGGACAAACTATTCAAGACCGAGCGCCTCCGCCGGCTGTGGCTTTCGACCCGCCGGTCGCAGGAAATGTGCAACTGTGCGCTGGCCCACCGGCTCGCGCAGCGGCTGATCGCCGAGAAAGCGCCCGCGGCCGACGTGCTGAAGCAACTGGACCGCGCCGTCGAGTTGGCGAAGGCCAATCAATTGATTTCCCAGATCAATTACGACGACGACTACGACGCGACGGACGGCCTCTGTGCATACTTGACGGAAAAACTCGAAACGTTGCGGGCGAAGTACGCCTCGAACCCAGCCGCCGCCGTCGCCGAAGCCCCGGTGTTGTTCATTTCCTGGGAAAAGCAAACCGACATCCTGCCGCCGGCGCGTGCGGCGCAGCAACCGGGCTTGTACCTGTCGACCGGCATCGCGCTGACGGCGGAAGAAGAAGACTATTACCGCACGGCGGTCGTGTTCTCCGTTCAGGCGCAAACGGACGATGGCGCGTGGAAGACGATCTTCCGCCGCGGCGTCGGGCGGAGGGAGGCGGGTTGGCAAAGTTGGGACATTCCCCTGGACACGTTGCCGCAACAAAAGCTCCTCCGGTTGCGTTTCGTCACCGACTCGTATTCGCGCGCGATGGATCGAACCTGGCCGACCTGGAAATGGGCCCTGTGGGGATCGCCGCAACTGGTGCGTCTGTCGAAAAATGGCGAGCGTACCGTCGTCTATGACTTCGCGGAGCGCGTCGCCGATGCCAAACGACTCGTCCGGCTGGACAAGGACGGAAAAGAAAGAGCCTTCGACAACACCGGCGCGGATTCGACCGGCGCAACGTTTCAAGTCGTGACCGAAGCTCAAACGGTTCCCAAGTCGTTGAAAAATGCAATCGCCGCTTTCACGCCCCACAAGCCTGATCAGTTCGGCGTCACGGTCGCGGAATATGAGGTTATGATGTGACAACAAGTTCTGAATGGCAGAGTTGATATGCAGCCCATGAAGGTGAAAATCCCCCTTACGGTCTGCGGGTCATCTCAACCGCCGATGGTCCCTGTTGCCCGCTCTCTCACCTTAAAGACCATGAAACGAATCCTCACGAAGCAAATTCTCCTGCTGCTTGTGTCCTTGTGCACTCTTTGCGCTCACTCACAAGCCGTCAACGCCGCGGAAGCGAAATCCAACGCCGCCAAAGACCGAACGCTTCTCTTTGTGGATGACCACTCCATTCTTTACTGCTCGGGCACGACGCGTGTGCTGCATCCGCTCAAGCGTCATTCTGTCGATCCAATCGTTTCCAGCGGAACGAAGCCTTGGGAACCGGAGATCGACTGGGTCAGCGTTTATCGGGACGCGACGACGGGCAAATATCAATTGTGGTATCAGGCCTATGCGGGCAAAATCCCGGAAGACAAAACGCGGCAATGCACGGTTTGTTATGCGGAGTCCGACGATGGCATCCACTTCACCAAACCGAATCTCGGCCTCTTCGATTTCAAAGGGGGCAAGGAAACATCCATCGTGTTGGTGGCAAATGGCGGCTTCTCGGATCGCTATGGAGTTTCTGTTGTGGTCGATCCTTCCGACGCCGATGCAGGCCGTCGCTACAAGATGGCCTACTTTGACTTCACGAAAGACGAACAGGGGCGCGAGTATCCGGGAATGTGCGTCGCCTTTTCGCCCGATGGCATTCATTGGACTAAACACCCCAAAGGTCCGCTTTCGAAAGCGGGCTACAGCGATTACGGCGTACCCGTCCCATTTGTAGAGGAGAAGGACAAGACGGACAGCCAAGGTTTCTGGCCGGCGCCTTTATCGATGTCTGATGCCCTCGATGTTTTCTTCGACACGCCCCGCGGCGTCTTCGCCGTCTATGGCAAAATGTGGATCGATGGCCCGGCAGGCGGCCAGAACTGGAAACACGCCTTAGGGCGCATCGAGAGCAAGGATTTCATTCAATGGTCAAAACCGCAACTTGTGCTCGCGCCCGATGAGCATGATCCGGCGTGGGTCGAGTTCCACCACGCGCCGGTGTTTCTTTACAAGGACTGCTATTTTTCAGCCATCCAGATTCTGGACCGCGCCACCGGCGGCGGCGTGTTAAACATCGAACTGGCAACCAGCCGTGATGGCTTCAACTGGCAACGGCCTTTTCGGAAGCCCTTTTGGTTCCCGCGCAGTAGTGGCGATCAGTTTGACAGCGGATCCATTTTTCTCTGCCCACAACCTGTCGTTCTCGAGGATGAAATTCGTTTCTATTACGGTGCGCTCTCTCAAGGCGCCACGACTGTCGCTTCCAAACTTGTCTCCGGCATCGGCATGGCAACGATGCGGCGAGACCGTTTCGCCGGGATCCGACCCGTGTCGCTGAGTAACCAGCCGACGCTCAAGACGAAGCTCGAGAATATAGGCCAGGTCACTCTTAAGCCGCTCGACCTTCACGGCTGCAAGGGAATCACCGTCAACGGCGACGCCTCGGGGGGCTCGATCCGTTGCGAACTGTTAACGGAGGACGGTTTCCGCGTCCGCGGCTATTCGAAAGACGATGCCGTCCCATTGCGCGGCGATTCGCTCCGGCATCGAGTCGTGTGGAAGGAAGGCGACCTGAATAAACTTCCGCCTCAGAGTTACATGCTCCGCTTGCACCTGGAGAACGCCGAGGTGTTTGCGGTGTCTTTCGACTGAAAACGCAGCAGCGGAAAAATACCATTGCAACCTTATGTCTGATTCAAGACGAAACGAAACTGGAAAGCGGAGCATGAAAACAATCACAATCGGAAATGTGTCGCGCCGTTCGATCATTATTGCATTGTTGGCATGGGTGGCGTCCTCTGCTTTTGTCTGTGCGGCCGCAACGGCGCACGAAACGCAAGCGAACGTGATGATCGAGCTGCCTTTCACGGCGGCAACTACCCATCAAGACCCGTTCAACAAGGTGACGCTCGACGTGACCTTCACCGATCCGAACGGCAAGGCGTTTCGCGTGCCGGCGTTCTGGGGCGGCGGCGGCGTTTGGAAAGTGCGCTACGCGTCGCCGGTCGTCGGCACGCACAAGTTCCGCAGCGAAAGCTCGGCCGCCGAAGACAAGGGCCTGCACGGTATCGCCGGCGAAGTGACGATCAAGCCGTATGCGGGAACGAATCCGCACTACGCCCACGGCCCCGTGCGCGTCGCGGCGGACAAGCGCCACTTCGAGCGTGTCGACGGCACGCCGTTCTATTGGCTCGGCGACACCTGGTGGATGGGACTCTGCCATCGGATGAAATGGCCGGAAGACGTGAAGAAGCTCGCCGAAGATCGCAAGGCGAAAGGATTTAACGTCATCCAGATCGTGGCCGGGCTTTATCCGGACATGCACCCGTTCGACCCGCGCGGCGCGAACGAGGCGGGGTTCCCGTGGGAAAAGGAATACGCCGCCATCCGGCCCGAATACTTCAACGCCGCCGACGAGCGGATTCTGTATCTCGTTGACGAAGGCTTCACGCCGTGCATCGTCGGCGCGTGGGGTTACTTCATGCAGTGGATGGGCCCCGAGAAGATGAACCAGCACTGGCGAAACCTCATCGCGCGGTACGGTGCGCTGCCGGTGGTGTGGTGTGCGGGGGGCGAGGCGAACTTGCCGTGGTACCTGGCCAAAGGCTTCCCGTACGACGACCGCAAGCAGGTCACGGACTGGACGGTTGTGTTGCGCTACATCCGCGAAACCGACCCATTCCGCCGGCCGCTGACGATCCACCCGACGGGGATCGGCCGCTTGTCGGCGCGAAATTGCACAGACGACGTCAGCCTCCTTGATTTTGACATGCTGCAAACGCCGCACGGGCAGGGCGAGGGCGTCGCGCCGACACTCCATACGGTGCGGGAGTCCTACGCCGACAAACCCGTCATGCCGGTCATCAACGGCGAAGCCGCGTACGAGATGCTTGGCGACAGCCTTCCGACGAAGTGGGCCCGCCGGATGTTCTGGATCAGCGTGATGAACGGCGCGCCCGGGCATACCTACGGCGGCAACGGCATCTGGCAGGTGAACCGGCCCGGCCAACCGCACGGCCCGTCCCCGCACCACCCGCCCGGCAGCGTCGGCTACGGCGCAATCCCCTGGATCGAAGCGATGAACCTCCCCGGCTCCAGCCAAGTTGCGTACGGGAAAAAGTTGTTCGAGCAGTACCCGTGGCACAAGTTCACGCCGCACCCGGAGTGGGCCGCGTTTGCGAGCCAGACGGGGGCGCCGCGTTTTGCCGGCGCCCAATGGATCTGGTTCGCGGAAGGAAACCCGGCACAAAACGCGCCTGCCGAAAAACGCTACCTCCGGAAGCGATTCACCGTCCCGGCGGGCAAGAAAATCGCGACCGCCTCCCTTGCCGTCTCGGCCGACGATTCCGTCTCGGCGCGGCTGAACGGCACGCAACTCGGTTCGTCCGCCGACTGGAAAAACCCCGCGCGATTCGACGTCACAGCTTCGCTCAAAGAAGGTGAAAACGTGATCGCGGCGGTCGTCGAAAATGTAAAGGCAACTGGCGCCGGGAACCCGGCGGGGTTTCTGGGAGCCCTCGACGTCCGTTTTACGGACGGGGAGTCTCTCCGCATCGTCTCCGACGCGAGCTGGCGTGCGGCGAAAGCCGAAGCCGCCGGGTGGCTCGAAGCCGCTTTTGACGACACCGCGTGGTCGCCGGTCATTTCTATGGGCGCACACGGCGTCGCGCCGTGGGGTGATATAACCGGGACGACGAATGAGACCCCTTACGCGACCGGGACGGCGGACGGCGTGCGCATCGTTTACGCGCAGCGCGCCGAGGCGGTCGAAGTACGAGACCTTGCGGCCGACACCGCTTACACCGCAGTTTACTTTGACCCCGTTACCGGCGAAAACACGCCGATCGGCGAAGTCCGCGGCGACAAGAACGGCGTCTGGACGTGCCCGCCGCCCAAGGTCGTGAAGGAAGACGATTGGGTCGTGGTCCTTGACCGTCCAGAGCGTCCGAAGCAGTGATAACACATGAAGACTCCGGCAATTAGAAAACTCCGCCAGAAGCTGGCGAATAACCAGCCGGTCTACGGCTTGTGGGTGACGCTCGAAAGTCCGAGCATCACCGAGATGGCGGTGGCCCTCGGGCTGGACTGGGTCGTGATCGACGCCGAGCACGGCCACCTCGACTGGAAGGAAATCGTCGAGCACCTGCGGGCGACCGTCCGCAGCGAAACGGTCGCGCTTGTGCGCGTGGCCGAGTGCAACGTCGGGCTGATTAAACGCGCGCTCGACATCGGCGCGGACGGCGTCGTCATCCCGTGGGTGGAATCCGCCGACCAGCTCCGCGAGGCGGTCGGCTTCGCGCACTACCCGCCGGACGGGGTGCGCGGCATCGGCGCCGAACGCGCCACCTGCTGGGGCCAGTGCTTCGTCGAGCACACGCAGGAGGCGAACGAAAACGTCCTGGTCATTCCGATCATCGAAACCGTTCGCGGCGGACGGAACATCCGCGACCTGCTGCGCGTCGAAGGTGTGGACGTCTTTTTCTTCGGACCCGCCGATTACTCCAGCACCGCCGGGTACCGCGGGCAGTGGGAAGGTCCCGGCGTCGCCGCGGAACTGCTCGCGATCAAAGACCAGATCGTGGCGGCCGGAAAGCAGTGCGGCGTCGTCTCGACCAGCGAGGCCAATCTGGCCGAGCGCCGCCACCAGGGTTTTCAAATGCTCGCCCTCGGTCTCGACGGGGGCCTGCTGCTGCGCAGCCTCCGCTCGGCGCTGGGCAGCGTCGGCCGCGACCGCAAAATGAACCCGCTGTTCACCGCCGAGAGCGAGCCGCCGCCGGCGGTGCCGATGGACCGCCCGCCGGAAGATTTCCGGCCGGACCGGCCCGAGGTGATGAACGACCTCGGCGGCGGCCGGAAGATCGAGATCGACCGCGGCGTCGTCTTTGAATGCCTCGTCGGGGCGCACAACCAGGCGAAGAATCTCACCACGGGCATCGTTCGATTCGCCCCCGCGGCACAACTCGCCTATCACCGCCACACCTTCACGGAATCCGTCACGCTGCTCGAAGGTTCGGCCGTGATGGAGATCGAAGGCCGGCGGTATCTGCTCGCGCCGATGGATAACATTGTGATCCCGCCGGGGCTGGCGCACTACGTGAAGAACGCGTCGGGGAATCGCGAGGCGGTGTTTCACATCGCCATGCCGACCGACACGCCGTCGCGGGAGCTGGTGGAGAAGTTCTTCTCGCGCAAGTCGATGGCCGACGAATCGACCGGGCCGGCGAAACCCGGACAGGAGCGCGTCAACCGGTTCGCCACCGCCAAGCGTTTTGAGGCGGGTGCCGGCGCCACGTTCATCGACTTTTTCAACGACACGTTGATGCCGGGCATCGAGATGAGCGGCGGGTACGGGGTGTTCCGGCCGGGTGGACGCCTGCCGGCGCACATTCACGACTTCGACGAAAGCATCTGCATCGTGCAGGGCGACGCAACCTGCGTCGTCGAGGGGCGGAATTACCAGATGAGCGGGTACTCCACCGCGCTCCAGCCGCGCGGCCGCGTGCATTATTTCATCAACAACAGCAACGGCCCGATGGCGATGATCTGGGTCTACGCCGGCCCGAAGCCCGAACGGCTTGTCGTCGACGAACGCAACGCGACGCCGGAAGGAAACCCCTGGCGGTAAGGGAATATCATGGGTGACGCTTTCCAAGTCATGCTGACCGGCGACTTCTACGACGCGGCAGGCAAGCCAAAATACGCGGACCTCGGCCTGGGCGTTTTCGACGCGCATCCGAACATCAAGGTTCAATCGTTCAGCGAACACCGCCCGGAGATCGGCCCCGACCAGCTCGCCGGCGCAAACGGCGTCATCGTGCTGACGCCGTCCGTGACACGAAAAACCGTGGCCGGAGCGAATGACCTCTTGGCGATCGGCCGGTTCGGGGTCGGCTACGACGCCGTCGACGTTGCGGCGTGTACCGAGGCGGACGTCGTCGTCTTCATCACCGCCGGCGCCGTAGACCGCCCGGTCGCCGAGGCGGTGGTCGGGTGGATGATCGCGCTCGCGCACCACGTTCGCGTCAAGGATCGTCTGGTGCGCGAGGGCAAGTGGGACGAACGCAGCAGGTACATGGGCCGCGAGCTGCGCGACCGCACGCTGGGTTTGATCGGCCTCGGCGGAATCGCACGCAAAGTGATCCAGCTTCTCGCCGGCTGGGGCATGAACCCCCCGATCGCGTTCGACCCGTTCATGAACCCCGCGGCGGCGGCACAGCTCGGCGTGCGGCTGGTGGAACTGGACGAATTGCTCCGCCTCAGCGACTTCGTGTCCATCCACTGTCCGCTCACGGACAAAACCCGAGGCTTGATCGGCGCGCGCGAGCTGGGGCTCATGAAGCCCGACACTTACCTCATCAACACCGCGCGCGGCGGGATCGTGGACGAAGACCCGCTTTATACGGCGTTGAAAGAAAACCGCATCGCCGGCGCGGCGCTGGACTGTTTCGCGAAAGAGCCGGTGACCCAGCCGCACCGCTTCGGTGAACTCGACAATGTTCTGCTCGCCCCGCACAGCATCGCGTGGACCGACGAGCTTTTTCGCGACATCGGGCGGGCCGCGTGCCAGGGGATGGTCGATCTTTCGCGTCAACAGCGTCCACGCGGTGTCCTCAATCCGCAGGTGTTTGACCGGCCGGGCTTCCGGCAGAAGTGGGCACGAATAGCCGGCGGGAAATGAACGTTGCGGTGCTTCTTAATGAATGTGCGCGAGTACGCGCCCATGCGACACGACGCTGCCCTACGGGCAGCGGCTAACCAACGGACGATCGGCGCGTGATCGCGCACCATTATTGTGGACCCGTAGCAAGGCTCCGCAGCGATTGAAGGAATATCTCATGAACCGTCGTGGTTTTTTGTCGGCGACTGTCGCCGGAGCGGTGTCCGCGAGCGGCGCCGCAATGGTGGCGGCGGAGGAGAAACCGGCGGGCGAGAAGCCGACGTCGCGGCCGGCTCAGCCGGCGCCGCTGTCCCCGCCGCCGCCGGGCGTGGAGTATTTCACGCAGGAGCGGCTGGAGAAGGCGATCGACACGTCGGTGCCGATCGACGGGATCGATTTCCTGGCCGTCACCTACGTGTGCAATCTATGGCACCCGACACCGGTGTTGGAGAAATGGTTCGGCAAGGGTTTCAGCGAGTGGGAGATCTGCCGCCGGGCCAAGGCGCTGTACGAAGGGCACTACCAACCGAAGCGGCCGATGTGGGGCTGTTACAAGGAACTTGAACTCGAGTGGGCCCGGCGTGAGATCGACCTGGCGGCCACCAGCGGCATCGACGTGTTCATGGTCGACTGGTACTGGCACAGCGGCGAGATGTTCCTGCACGAATGGTTGGAGAATTCGTTTCTCAAGAGTCCGAACCGCGACAAGATCAAATTCGCGGTCATGTGGGCCAACCACGACTGGTACAACTTCTACCTTGCTCCCGAGGAAGGCCAGGAAGCGGTTCTGCTCCCGCAGGTGTATTCCGACGACGACATGGATCGGGTGGGCGCGTACCTGGTGGACCACTACTTCACGCAGCCGAATTACTGGAAAATCGACAATAAGGCGGTCTTCGCCGCGTTCTTGCCGAACAGCCTGATCAAGCACTTCACGGCGGCAAAGCTGCACAAAATTTTCGACGGCTGGCAGGACCGGGCGGTGAAGGCCGGACTCGGCGGGATCCATTTTCAGGCGTCGTATGAATTCGACGCCGACGTACCGCTGGTCGAAGCCGGCTTCTCGTCGGCCACCGATTATCACGCGTTCGCGCGGGTTTTGCCGTTCGGCGGCAAGTCGTCGTTTGCGACCGGCGCCGAGGAAGCGATCGCGCGATGGAAGAAGATGTCGGACCTCGTGAAAGTGCCGTACTTTCCGAACGTTCCCGTCGGCTTCGACAATTCGCCGCGGTACGGGAAAAAGACCCACATCTTCGAGGGCCGCACCGCCGACCAATTCGAGCGGCTGATCGTGGCGGCCAAACACTTTGCGGCCGCGAAGAAGCTCGCTACCCCGGCCGTCTACATGGGCGCTTGGAACGAGTGGACGGAAGACCATTTCCTGCTGCCCGACGAAGTCCACGGGTACTCGTACCTCGAAGCGGTCCGTCGCCAATTTGCATGAATCATGAGCAAGAGACTTCAGAACCAAACGGCCTGGGTCAGCGGCGCCGCGTCGGGCATGGGCGAAGCCGTCGCCCAACTCTTCGCGGAAGAAGGCGCCGCGGTGGCGCTCGTCGACGTGCAGGCCGACAAGGGACAAGCCGCCGCCGAGGCGATTCGGAAAAAGGGGGGCCGGGCGACGTTTATTGCGGCCGACGTCCGCCGCGAGGACGCCGTGCGCGATTCGATCGATCAAGCCGTCCGCGAGTTCGGCGGCCTGCAAACGATTGTGAACTGTGCCGGCATCGTGCAAGTAAAGCAGCTTCACGAAATCGACGTCGCCGACTGGGACCGGCTGATGGACATCAACGTGAAGTCGATTTACCTGTCGATCAAGCACGGCGTAGCGCACCTCAAGAAGAATTCGCGGAGCTACGTCGTCAACATCGGTTCGGTCGGCAGCTTTGTCGGCCAAGGCTCGACCCCAGCATACACCGCTTCGAAAGGGGCGGTGATGATGCTGAGTAAGTCGATCGCACTCGATTACGCCGCCGACGGATTGCGGTGCAACTGCGTCTGTCCCGGCATTACTGACACGCCGATGTTCCGCGAGCACATGAACAAAACGCCGGACCCCGAGGCGGCGATCCGGTCGAGGCTCCGCCGGGTGCCGATGGGCGTCTCGCTGACGCCGGCGGACATCGCGAAATCCGTTCTGTACTTCTGCTGCGAAGACTCCGCCGGCGTTACGGGCACGACGCTGGTCGTCGACGGGGGCTACCTCACCGCGGCGGAATGGGAGCATCCCGGACACACGAAATTCATGGACCCGATATGAACCCGACATCCCGCAAACTTGCCTGCGCCGATTTCACCTTCCCGCTGCTCCCGCACGACAAGGTCCTAGACCTCATCGCCGCCCTGGAGATGGACGGCATCGACGTCGGACTTTTCGAGGGCCGCTCCCACCTTTGGCCCTCACGCGAGTTCTCGAACCTGGCCGATTCCGCGGCCGCGCTCAAGAAAAAGCTCGCCGACCGAAACCTCAAGCCGGCCGACGTGTTCCTCCAAATGGACCCGGATTTCGTCCCCTTCGCCATCAACCACTTCGATCCCGCCCGGCGGGCCAAGGCGCGCGACACGTTTCTCCGCACGCTCGAATACGCCAGCCGCCTCGGCTCCCCGCACGTCACCACGCTTCCCGGCGTCTATTTCGAGAAAGACGAGCCGCAGGCGGACTCCTGGAAGCGCTCGCAGGACGAGATGGCGTGGCGGGTCGAACACGCCGGCACGCACGGCATTATCTTCTCCGTCGAGGCCCACGTCGGTTCCCTCGCCCCGATCCCGCAAGAAGTCGAACGACTCGTCACGGGCGTCCCCGGCCTAACGCTCACGCTCGATTACACGCATTTCACCCGGCTCGGCATGCCCGACAGCGACGTCGAGCCGCTCGTAAAGTACGCCTCGCATTTCCACGTCCGCGGCGCGCGAAAAGGACGGCTCCAAACCGCCTTTAAGGACAACACGATCGACTACGCGGGCGTGCTTAAAGCGATGGGCGCTTGCGGGTACAAAGGCTACCTCGGCATCGAATACGTCTGGATCGACTGGGAACACTGCAATGAGTCGGACAACATCTCCGAGACGATCCTCTTCCGCGACTTCCTCCGTCGAACGGCGTGAGCACCGCCTCGTTGAAGCGAGAATCCGGCGTGTGGAGCCAGTGAACAACCCCAGCGGGTCGACGGCGACGGCAAGAGCGACCCGTTCGAGCACTATTGCAACGGGGGGTTGTTTCCCCAGATGGCGATTAACGCGATGGCCGCACTGTGGCGAGTGGGAAGGAACGACCGAGCCGACCTCATGTTCCACGCCATGCTCGAACGACAGGACAAGGGCGTCTTCCCCAACGGCGGGGGCTTCCAGTGCGGCATCACGGACAAAATAGGCACCGGCCCGGAAATCTATGACTGGAAGGGCAAGACCACCGGATATGAAGGCCACTGCGTCCGCGATTGCAGCTTCGTGATGGGCGTTCTCCTACGCGACCCGGCCGTCCGGGCGAAGGTGTATCGACCGGTTCAGTGAAGGATGAAATCTTCTGCCGGACATTCGGATGTGCGACGAACGTTGCCCCGCGAGCCCGCTGTGCGGTCGGCGGGGGAGGCGTCATTTCCATTGTGAGAATAAGAAAGCACGAGACCTGCAATGAACACACGACGATACCTGTTGCTGACCTTGGCTTTGGCTATTTTTTTTCCGGTTCGGCGCGCCTCCGCCGCCACTTTTGAAGCCGAGTTGAACGGGCTGAAATTCACGCTCGACGCCGACACCGGCGGCATCCTGAAGCTCGAGTTCCCGGGCCCCGGCGTCATGCTCGAGTCTGTGCCGCAACGCGCAGGCGTCCTCGACCTGGCGTACCCGATCGAGCGGTTCGAGCCCCTGCGGTTGGCGGCTCGCTTTTCACCGAAGGCGACGATCAGGCGCGAAAAAGATTCAGTTACGGTCGAGTGGGAACGGCTCGGCGCCAGTCGTGATTTCGACCTTCCCGGCAGTGTTTCCGCAGCCGTTACGTTTCGCGCGGCGCCGGACGGTCGGTCGGTCATTCTCACGGCTCGCGTCGTCAATCACTCTCCGACCCCCGTTCGGCAGGTGATTTTCCCTGAGCTTTCGGGCTTGCAGCCGTTCGCGGGGGTGGCTGACACGCTTTTCCGCACCGCCGGGTCGGTCAGTCCGCCATTTTTGGAACTGGCCA
>JBKJRK010000125.1:0-5670 GCA_046593135.1 Tepidisphaeraceae bacterium
TCGACGCGCTGGCGTCGGCGGCGTCGAGCGCCGGCTCTACGGTCGGTGTGCTCGTCGACATCGACATCGGCTTTCACCGGACCGGCGTGCAGTCGCCCGCGGCGTCGCTGCAACTCGCGCGGCACGTCGCCGCCCAATCCTCCCTTCGACTCGACGGCATCTTCTTCTATCCCGGCCACGTTTGGCTTCCGGCCGACGAGCAGGCGGGCGAGCTACGCCGCATCGACGCGCTGCTCACCGAGGCGATCGATTTGTGGAAACGTTCCGGGCTCGCCGCTCCAATCGTTTCCGGCGGATCGACGCCGACCGCGTATCAGTCCCACCACGTCACGTCGCAAACGGAAATCCGCCCCGGCACCTACCTCTACAACGACATGAACACCGTACGTGCCGGCTTCTGCGCGCTCGAAGACTGTGCGGCCACGCTCGTCTGTACCGTCGTGAGCAGCGCGGTGCCGGGCAAAGTCGTCATCGACGCAGGCGCCAAGACGCTTACAAGCGATCGTAACGCCAAGTTCCCCGACTCCGGTCACGGCCATTTGATCGAGTACCCTCAAGCGACTATCAGTCGACTAAGTGAGGAGCACGGCGAGATCGACGTTTCAAAATGTGTCCGGACGCCTCGGATCGGAGAGCGCGTGACGGTCATTCCGAATCACATCTGCCCTTGCGTGAACCTGCAAAATTCAATTTGGCTCCGCGGCGGGGGCGGAGAATTTTCCGAGATCAACGTCGACGCCCGGGGGCTACTCGTATGAGCAAGACCTTTCAGCTAACAGGCGTGCTGCCGGTGTTCCAGACGCCGTTCCTTGAAGACGAGTCGATCGACACGGCGACGCTCCAGCGTGAGATCGAATGGCTGTACGACTGCGGGGCAACCGGCGTCGTCATGGCAATGGTGTCGGAAGTGTTGCGGCTGGATACCGAAGAACGGCGGCAACTTGCGGAATTGGCGTGCCGGTTTGGCGGAGGGCGCGGGCCAGTCGTAATTAGCGTCGGCGCGGAGAGCAGCAAGGTCGCCGAGTCTTACGCACGCCACGCAGAATCCGTCGGCGCCGCGGCGCTGATGGCCATCCCGCCGGTTTCGGTGGCGGCGGGGGAAGACGAACTGCTGCGTTACTACGAGCGCATCGTCGGGGCCGTCGGAATTCCCGTCGTCGTTCAGGATGCCAGCGGGTATGTCGGCCGGCCAATGTCAATCGTGATGCAGGCAAAGATGATGCACACCTTTGGCGCCGAGCGCGTGCTGTTCAAACCAGAGGCGACGCCCATCGGACCACGCCTCAGCGCCCTGCGCGACGCGACCGACAAAAAGGCCCGGATTTTCGAAGGCACCGGCGGCATCGCGCTGGTCGACAGCTACCGGCGCGGCGTCGTCGGCACAATGCCGGGGGCTGATTTGATCAAGGGCATCGTCGCACTTTGGCAGGCACTCGAAGCCGGCGACGACCGACGCACCTACTCGTTGTCGCACGCCATCAGTGCCTTGGTCGCCGTCCAGAACAGTCTGGACGCGTTTCTCGCGATTGAAAAATACTTGCTCGTTAAACAGGGCATTTTCAAGAACACGATCGTTCGCGGCCCGGTCGGCTATTTCCTCGACGCAGAAACACGCCTCGAAATAGACCGGCTGTTCGAGCTCATTCATCAAGCTGTGGAAGGGGGGGGATAGCGTGAGGGTCATTACCGACGTCCACTCGCACGTCTGGGCCTATCCGCAGCACTTCGGCGACAACTTCCGCCGGCAGGCGATTCGCGCGCGGGCCGGGCGGGAAGTTGATTTGACCGTGCGGTACGAAGATTATTCCGCTACGTGCCCGGCGGACACGAAAACGATCGTTTTTGGCGGCAAGGCAAAGCTCAGCGACATGTGGGTCGATGACCGTTTCGTCGCCGACTACGTCTCTCAACATCCCGACCGCTTGATCGGCTTTCTAAGCGTCGACCCCACGCAGGCCGGCTGGGAACGAGAGCTACGCGAAGGACACGAAGGTCTGGGTCTCCGCGGAATCAAACTTTTGCCCATGTATGGCGGCTACCGCCCGGACGATGCCCGCCTCGACCCGCTGTGGCGCTATACTTCAGACGAGCAACTGCCCGTTCTGCTGCACACGGGCACGACGTTCGTCGCACAGGCTCCGCTCGAATGTACGCTGCCGCGCCACGTCGATTCGGTCGCAACGCGTTTTCCCGACGTGAAGATCATCATGGCCCACCTCGGCCACCCGTACGAGGGCGAGTGCGTCGCGACGTTTCGTAAACACCCGAACGTCTACGCCGACGTCTCGGCCCTGCACTACCGCCCTTTCCAGCTTTATCACTCACTGATGCTGGTGCAGGAGTACGGCGCCTGGGACAAGGTGCTGTTCGGGACCGACTACCCGTTCACCAACGTGAACGACTCAGTCGCCGGCATCCGCGGACTCAACGACATGCTCGAAGGCACGAAGCTGCCACGCCTTGATACGGCCCAAATCGAACAGATGATCTACCGGGACAGTCTTGCGCTGTTGGGGTTGAAGTGATGAACGAAAGCGTCCCGCCCATCCACGTGACAACTGTCGCCGTCGCCGGCCTCGGGCTGTTGGGACGTGGGATCGTCACGTGCCTGCTGTCGCGCGGCTTTCGCGTCCTCGCGTATGACGTAAATCAGGCGAATCGCGAGTCGGCTTTTCGACACGTCGAAGCGGGCCTCTCGGACCTCGTCGAGCGCGGCGGGTTTGACGAATCCATTCGTAGCGACTGGCGATCGCGATGCAGCGCCGCGCGGGACGCCAACGATTTAATTTCAAGCGATTTCGTCGTCGAAAGCATCACCGAAGACCTGGCTGATAAGCGGCGGCTGTTTGATGAAATAGAAGCGGTCGTCGGGGCGTCGGTGCCCATCGCCAGCAGTACGTCGGCGTTGCCAATTTCAATTCTGCAGCAGGGGAGGCGGCACCCGGAGCGGTTTATCGGCCTGCACTGGGCGGAGCCGTGCCATTTGACGCGCTTTCTCGAAGTGATCCGAGGCGAGCATACCGACGACGCGACCGTCGAAGTCGCCATGGCGTTGGCCAAACGGGCGGGCAAGGAGCCGTCGCTCGTCCAGAAAGACGTCGAAGGGTTCATCGTCAACCGCTTGGCTTACGCGATGTACCGCGAGGCGTTTTGGCTGCTTGAGAACGGCGTAGCCGACGTGGCGACCATCGACCGCGCGTTCAGCAACGCCGTCAGCGTTTGGGCGAACGTCGCAGGGCCGTTCCGTTGGATGGACCTCACGGGCGTCGCCGCTTACGCGGGCGTCATGAAGCGGTTGTTTCCTCGACTGAGTTGTGCCACCGAAGTGCCCGCGGCGATTCGGGAACTCGTGGAGCGCGGCGGTGCGGGTGTCGCAAACGGCGTCGGATTCTACGAGTACGGTCCCGGCGACGCCGAGCGGTGGGAGAACGTGTTGCGGGAAAATGTTTGGCGCGTCCGCGCGATACAGGATGAACTGATTCCGGAGGGCCGTCCTTGAGGCCGATTTTTGACGCACACCTCGACTTGGCGTGGAACGCGCTGCATTGGAACCGCGACTTGATGCTCCCTTTGTCGGCCTTGCGCGCCTCCGAAGCCCACGTCAACGACCACCCCGCCCGGGGGCGGGGGACGGTTACCTTTCCGGAACTGCGAAAGGCGGGGGCGGGGGCGTGCCTCGGAACCGTATTGGTCCGGAGTAAAGCAAACGTCAACCCCGTGTCGGGCGCGACACGCCGCGATCTCGATTTTCGGACCCAGTCCATCGCTCATTCAGTCGGCCAAGGGCAGCTTGCTTATTACCACCTTCTCGAGCGGCAGGGTGTGATCCGAATCATTCGGACGGGTGAGGATCTAATAAAGCATTGGAGCGATTGGGTCTCCGCCCCTCATAAAGCGCCAGTGGGTGTCATCCTTGCGATGGAAGGCGCCGACCCGATCGTCGACCCGGGGCATGCGGCGGATTGGTTTGCGCAGGGACTGCGGTGCGTCGGGCTCGCGCATTACGGGCCCAGCGCGTACGCCGTCGGCACGGGCAGCGAAGGCCCACTGACTGAAGCCGGCCGGACCTTGCTCAAAGAGTTTGACCGGCTCGGCATGATTGTCGATCTCACCCACTGTTCCGAGCCGGGCTTTCTCGAGGCGCTCGACCAATTCTCCGGCCCCGTGCACGCGAGCCACAACATGTGCCGGGCGCTGGTCCCGGGCGACCGGCAGTTCACCGACCAACAGATCAGGCGACTCCTCGAGCGTGACGCCGTCATCGGCATGGCGTGCGACGCGTGGATGCTTCTGCCGGAATGGAAAACGAGTGAAGCGGCGCGCGCGCAAGTTTCGTTCGAGGCGGTCGCCGATCACGTCGATCACCTCTGCCAGCTCGCGGGCGACGTGAAGCACGTCGGCATCGGCAGCGACCTGGACGGCGGATTCGGCACGGAGCAGACGCCACGCGACCTCGACACGATTGCCGACCTGCAAAGGCTCGGAGAAGTACTTGCCGCCCGGAGATATTCCGACGCCGATATTGACGCGATTTTTTACGGGAATTGGCTCCGTTTTTTTTCCGGCTCACTCCCGGCGGCGGCAACACAGTAGAGGATCGGTGAATCGAAATGAGCGACCGCGAAAAGAAACTTGAGGCCTTGGGTTTTCCGATCGAACAGACGACTCCGGAGGGGAAGCTGGTTGACGCTCTTTCGGTGAGCGGCTCCACCGTTTACGCGTCGGGCCAAGTGCCGTTCGTCGGGGACACGTTGACTAGCATAGGAAAAGTGCCAAGCCAGGTAAGCGCCGCCGATGCCACACGAGCGGCGGCCCTGTGCGCGGCCAATGTGCTCCGCGGCGTGCGTCGGCACTTCGGCTCACTCGACGCCATCGAGCGCGTCGTCCGAATCACGGGCTACGTCAATTCGGATCCGGATTTCACCGACCAACATCAGGTCATTAATGGCGCTTCACAACTCGTTCGTGACGTCTTCGGCGACGCCGGCCGACACGCGCGAACGGCGCTCGGAATGGCTCAACTCCCACTCGGGTCGAGCGTCGAAGTGGAAATGATTCTCGAGCTGACGGCCGTTCCCATCACCCCATAGTGTTCTTGGTAGCTGCGAGCCCCGCGTCGGCTCTAGCGGGTTGCATCGATTGCACAAGGCGACGCAGGCGTCGCAGCTACGAGGTAGGCGCATTGGTGCTGTCCATACCAGTGAGTTTGCCGTTGATCGGGGGGTGACAACCGCACCGCGCCTTGGCATTCGGCAATCAGTGCCTTCGGCGGACCGCGGCGCGTTGTGGGACGGATGAGGCGAGGTACGACTCAACGTCGGGAGCACCACCGCTAAAGCGATCCGGCGAGAAGGCCGTGACGTCGACGCTGGTCGAACGGCCGAGCGCCATTTCGGCGAGGAGCAAGCCGGCGACGGTGTTGTAACTGAACCCGCCGGAGTGAAAGGCCCCCGCCAGGTAGAAGCCGGGGAGATGGGCGGCGGGGCCGAGGAGCGGTTCACCGTCCATCGAGAAGCAGATCAGCCCGACGTCTTCGGACTCCCATGTCGCGTTAGAAATCGCGGGTGCCAGGGCCGCCAGACGCGTGGCCGCGTCATCGCGGACTGAGGGCGGCGTGTGTAGCTGGTTCATGGCGAATGTCGTGCCGGCCACATCAAATTGGTTTCGTTC
>JBKJRK010000224.1:0-2635 GCA_046593135.1 Tepidisphaeraceae bacterium
GAAAACGCGGGCAAGACGCCCGCGCCACAAAAAGTTCACAGGCTTTCAGCCCCGGCGTGTCGAGAAGGGTCGCAACGCAAGTGTGGTCGGCGCCGCATAGCACCTTCATCTAAAGTCCTATACTCGTCTGCCTCATCCGGCGATAGAATAGTGCCGACATACCTCACGGGACCCTGCACGCGCTCGGGAGTCCACGTCGCGGTTGTGCCTCGCGCGGAAGTTGATTTGAGCCATGCGAATTACCTTCATCTGTCCTCAAGCCGACCTCAGCGGCGGGTTCCGCGTCATCGCAACCTACGCGCAAAAGCTGCTGGAGCGCGGCCACGGCATCACCGTCGTTTCGCGACCGCGAGCTAAGCCTTCATTCAGAAACATTTTACGATCGATCTATCGCGGTCGACCTGTCCCATTTGTCCCGAAAGATGCGCCGACTCACCTCGACGGCACGGGCGTTCCACACGACGTCATAGACAGTTTCCGGCCCATTGTCGGCAGTGATGTGCCCGACGGCGACATCGTCCTGGCAACATGGTGGGAAACCGCCGAGTGGGTCACGGATCTTCCACCGAAGAAGGGCGTAAAGGCTCATTTCATCCAGGATTACGAGACGTGGGCCGGTCACATCGACCGCGTCGACGCCACCTGCCGATTGCCGATGCCGAAGATCACCCCGGCTCAGTGGGTCAAGAATTTGCTCGCCAAGCAGTTCGGGCAGACGGACGTGACGTGCGTCCCGAACGCAGTGGATCTGAAGAAGTTCACCGCCGTTCCCCGGGGCAAGCAGGCGGTTCCGACCGTGGGCTTCACGTACACCACCTTCCTGAACAAGGGCTGCGACATCACGATCGAAGCCATCCGATTGGCTCGAAAGCAGTTGCCGAGTTTGAAGGTTGTCAGTTTCGGCAGTCAGCAACCATCTGCCGAGTTGCCAATGCCAGACGGCGTGGAATTTCATCACCGCGCTTCCGAAGCGAAATTGAAAGAGCTGTACGGCCAGTGCGATGCGTGGCTCTTTGGCACGCGAAAGGAAGGCTTCGGGCTGCCGATCCTGGAGTCGATGGCGTGCCGCACGCCGGTCATCGGCACTCCCGCCGGCGCCGCGCCGGAACTGCTCGCGGGCGGCGGCGGAAAGCTGATTCCGATTGAGAATGCCGCCGCGATGGCGGATGAGATCGTGAAGCTGGTTGCGATGCCCTTGGCCGAGTGGCGCGCGATGTCCGACGCCGCCTACGCCACCGCCAGCCGATATACTTGGGACGACGCCACCGACCAGTTCGAGGCCGCGCTCAACCGCATGGTCGCCGCCGCCCCCCGGAACCGGCCGCAGGCGGTGGGCGTTTAAATGCTTGGGTGAAAAACTGAATTGAAAAAACTGAATTGAAACACGAAGGCACGAAGGCACGAAGCGTAGCCTGACACATGAAGTATCTTGAAAATAGACTCTATTTTTTCTTGATAAGAAATTCGGCCGCGCTCGGGGCGTGCAAAATTGACAGTCACACGCTTCGTGCCTTCGTGACTTCGTGGTTAAAAACGTATCGTGGTGGTTAAAAGCGTTTTTGTTCTAATCCGACATGCGTTTCGCCGACCTCGTCATTCTCGGGTGGATCCCTTTCAGCCTGGTGTTTTTCGCCTTGCTGCGCCCGCGTCATGCGGTGCTGGCGGCGTACCTGGGCGCGTGGCTGTTCCTGCCAATGAAGGCCGGACTGCCCATCAAGTTTCTGCCCGACATCGACAAAGTGACCGCGGCCTCCACCGCCGTCCTGCTCGGCGTCATGCTGTTCGACGCCGCCCGACTGTTCTCTTTCCGTTTTCGCTGGTTCGACCTGCCGGTGATCGCCTACTGCTTCGCGTCTTTCCTGACTTCGGTCAATAACGGCCTGGGCGCCTGGGACGGCATGTCGGCCATGGTCGAGCAGGTCTACCTCTTCGGAATTCCCTATTTCATCGGGCGCGTTTACTTCAACGACTGGGACGGGTTTCGCGACCTCGCCGTCGGCATCTTCATCGGGGGGCTGGTCTACGTGCCGCTGTGCCTCTTCGAGATCAAGATGAGCCCGCAGTTACACCACATCATCTACGGGTATCACCAGCACGGCTTTTCGCAGACGTACCGCTTCGGGGGGTTCCGCCCGATGGTCTTTATGCAGCACGGCCTGGCCGTCGGGTTCTGGATGACGGCGGCGTCCCTTATCGGCGTCTGGCTGATGGTCACGGGCTCGCTCCGCTCGATCTGGGGCGTGCCGATGATCGTCGCCGTCCCCGTGCTGGTCATGACGACGATCCTCTGTAAATCGGCGGCGGGCATCGGCTTCCTCTTCATGGGCCTGGCCGTCCTTTTCGCCATCAAGTGGACCAAGACCGCCATCCCGCTGTACCTCCTGATCGCGTTCTCGCCGGCGTACATGGTCCTGCGGACCACCGGGGTCGTGACCGGCGACTGGGCCGTTCAAACAGCCACCGAGGTCTTCGGCGCCGACCGCGCCCAGTCGCTCGCGTACCGCATGGAAGCCGAAAACATCTACACCGCCCACGCTCTGGAGCGCCCGTTCTTCGGCTACGGGCGGTGGGACCCGAGCAAAATCGGCCGACCCGCGTGGATGGCCTTCGACCCAGACACCGGCAAGGCAGAATC
>JBKJRK010000245.1:0-4483 GCA_046593135.1 Tepidisphaeraceae bacterium
GGAAGATGCAATTCAAGTGAACGATCGCTCCGCGCGTGGATCGGACGTTGCGCACACCTCTAAAGACGAAGAAGCCTCACAGGCCTTTCACGCCCTCCGGCGGCTTGTCCCCGAGATACTTGCGCGCTACCGCGGCGGCGAGGTCGACGTCGTTAATGTTGGCCAGCGTACACAACCACGCGATCACGTCCGCGAATTCCTCTTCCAGGTTCGCCCGGTCGTCCCCGTTGAGGGCCGTCGCCAGTTCCCCGACCTCCTCGACAAACCACATGAACGTCTTCGGCGTGCCCCGGGCGCGGTCGGTGGATTCGTAACGGTCGGCAATGTGACGCTGGAAGGCGGACAGCGTGAGGTCAACCGGATTCATGCCCTGTCCTCCTCAGACTGTAGGACCCACGCCTCAAACTTCGCCCGACGCGGATCATCGCAGCTTGTAATGTGCGCCATTTACTTCTTGCTTTCTTGAGATCCTGCCTGCTCGCCCGCCCGATCTGCCGCCCGCGCCTTTAGCATCGCCGTCACCCGCTTCTCCCGTTCCAGTGTCGGCGCGTCGTTTGCCTTCTCGGCAATCTCCGCCAGCAGTTCGTGGGCCGAGACGTCGTAGGGGTCGATGTACACGGACTCCAACGCGAACGTTTGTGACTTCTCGAGTTGGTTGATGTCCCGGTAGATGCGGGCGATTCGCTTGGCGTAGCGGTTGTCCTTGGCTTCCACCTGGTGCAACGCCGTCAGATGTTCGACCGCTTTCTCCGGCTGGTTCATCTGCTTGAGCAGATACAAACCCGCCAGCCGTTTGTGCGGGAGGGCGTCGACGGGGCGGAGTTTGTGGATTTCTTCCCACGCGGCGATCGCTTCGGGGAACTGCTTGTCCTTCACGAGTTCCTCCGCCGACTTGTTGAGCTCTTCGACCTTCTTGCTCGTCTCCTCGTCGTAGCCCCAGGCATCCACCTTCTTGTCGCACCACGCGAAAAAATCCTTTTCAAACTCCGGGATCGATTTACCCGTGATCTTCGGAAACACGTCCTCCATCCGCCCGGCGTCCCGGAATTCCTTGAGCATCTTCAGGATCGCTTCGTGGCCCCAGGTTTCCTGGACGTATTGGCACACCCAGAACGACTGTGCGTAGGCGAGCTGCCGGTCGATCGGCTTCTTCGGACGGATGAATCCCCACGTCAGGTTTTCCAGCGTGAAAAGCTCCAGTTTGTCCTTCTTCTTCACCGCGCTGTACAGCATCGGCACCCACTCCCACCGCATCGGCGTCCGCTCTTCCAGAACGGCGAGGCCTTCGGTCATCCAGTGCTGGATGCGGTTGTCGGTGGCGCTGAGGGTGACCGTATGGGTGTACTCGTGCCGCAGCACCTGGGCCCAGTTGTACGTGCCCATCTTCTTGTCGTTGGGGGACGCCAACGCGATCACCCGGCCGGTGCTGGCGCCGACGGTGGGAATCCAGGGCGAGCCGGTCGTGCGGACGGAAAACGCGTCGTGCGACGGGAACACTTCGATGATCGTCTTCTTGTCCGGGCGCCCGCCGAAGGAGGGGTCGTGCTTGTATTCCGAGCAGACCTGCTCGTGAATGCTCTCCATGTACTCGGGGAAATAGTCGCCGATGATCGGGTCGTGGCGTGCGTCGTAGGTCACGATGAAGTGCTCGCTCTCCTTCCGCACGTACGCCGCCATCTCGTCGAGTAGCCGCAGGTAGTTGGTGGTGGCGAGGTTGTAGGCGTCCAACTCGCGGGCGGCTTCGAGGACCGTGCGGGCGTCGTCCTCGTCGCCGCTCTGGGTGTAGAGCAGGCCGAGTCCGTTGCGCGGAGCGGTCCACCAGCCGGCCCGCTCGATGGCGACTTTATACTTCTCGGCGGCCCGCGGGTATTGGCGCATGGCGCCGAGTTGTTCGGCGACTTCGAGATACGCCGTCGCGTTGTCCGGGTCGATCTTCTCGACCCGCGCGAGCGCCTCGGCCGTCTTCTCGTCGAGCAACTGCAAGGCATACGTTCCGGCCAAGAGTCCGAGCGCTTCGATGTTATTCGGCTGGGCGGAAAGCACGCGTTGGAGCGGCGGCTCGGCGTCCTTCGGCCGGCGCTGCTGGAGCAGATTACGCGCTTCGAGCAGGTCGGCGATCATCGAATCGGGGTTGACCTGTCGGATCGTTTCGATCGCCTCGTCGGCGACGTCGAAGCTGAACGACTCGATCGCGATCAGGCCCATGAGCCGAAGCGCCGTCGCGTCGTTGGGATTGGCCGCCAGGGCGATCTCCAACTCTTCGCCCGCTTTCTCCTTCTGGTCGTGCCACAGGAAATATTCGGCGGCGGCCACGCGGGCGGGCCAGTACTCGCGGTCGATCACGTCGTACGCGCGGACGAACATCCCGAGCAGCACGTTGTGAAGGTTCTTGTTTTTCCGATACGCCTCCGTCAGGCTCGCCCACCGGTCGATCGCCCGGCCGATGGTTACCACGTTCGCGGCCGTCTCAAATTCCTTCGCCCCGGCCGTCGACTGCCATTTCTTCAGGTAATCCTGCGGTTCGGCGACGAACCAGCCGTACGCTTTCTTTGCCGATTCGAGATCGCCAAGCGTCTCGCTGACGACGCCGAGGAGGTAATGCGCCGGGATCGATGCCGGCTCGTCCCGAATGATTTGCTCCAGCAGTGGCTTAGCCTGGTCCGGTTTGCCCGAATCGGCCAAAACCTGCGCCTTACGGACATTGATCTCGATCCGATCCACTATGGCCGGGTCGGACAGCGTTTCCGTTGCCTGCTGCCATCGACCGAGTGCGCTCAGGCTTTCTGCCCGCACCGGCGCCAGCGCAGTCAACTCCTCCGGCTTGGGCTGCTTGTACTTCCGCAGCGTCAGGAGCGACAGCTTGTACCGCCCGGTGAACGCCTGGAACTTCGCCTTGTCGAGGTCGTTGAAATAAGCCGGGTATTTCTGCTCCGGCAACTGCTCGGGGACAAAGCGCTCGATCCACTTGTGCGGAACCGTTTCACGGACGAAGTCGACGGCGTTAGCCGTCGCGCAGGTCGCCGCCATTACGCCAGCGACAAAGAAAATACGCCGTACGGGATGCGTCATGTACAGTACCTTATGACAACACGTGGTTCGGAAAGCTGTACCGGGCGACGTCATTATAGCGCCAACTCCCTCTCCCCTGTACTCGGGGGAGAGGGTCGGGGCGAGGGGCCGAACGTGAAGTTGCGCGTTCCCGTGCCGGCCCTCACCCCTGCCCTCTCCCCCGAGTACGGGGAGAGAGGGAGGAATACCATGGCTGAACTTCGTAATTACGTCGGGAACGTCGAAGCTTTCCCCATCCTGGGGCGGATGGATTTCTTCAACCACGCCGGCGTCACCGCGCTGCCGCGCGTGGCGGCTGACGCGCTCCGCACCTACGCGGCGCAGGCCGAATCCACCGCCTACCTCGGCGCCGGCTGGTACGCCGACATCGAACGCCTGCGGGTCCACATCGCAAACCTTGTCAACGCGACGAAAGACGAGATCGCCTTCGTGAAGAACACGAGCGAAGGCATCAGTATCGTCGCCAACGGCATCGACTGGCAGTGGGGCGACCGCATCGTCACGACGCAGGTCGAATACCCTGCCAACGTCTACCCGTGGATGGAAATTGTCCGGTCCCGGGGCTGCAACCTTGTGATGATCCCCGAAGAAACCGCCGCCAACGGCGCCCGGCACGTTCCGGTCGAGAAGATCCTCGAAGCCGCCGCCGACGCACGGACGCGGATCGTCGCGCTCTCCCACGTCGAGTACGCCAGCGGCCAGCGGCACGACCTGGCGAAAATCGGCGCGTTCTGCCGCGAGAACGGCAAGTTGCTTTGCGTCGACGCGATTCAATCGCTCGGCGTGTTGCCGGTCGACGTGGCGGCGATGAACATCGATTTCCTGTCCGCCGACGGTCACAAGTGGCTGCTCGGCCCCGAAGGCGCGGGCGTGTTCTACTGCCGCAAGGAGCTCATCGAGCGCACGCGGCCGCTGATGGTCGGCTGGATGAACGTAATCGACGCGCTCGATTACGGCACGTATAACTACACCCTCCGCTCCGATGCCGGCCGCTTCGAATGCGGCAGCCATAACGTGGCGGGGTTACTGGCATTAAAGTCGTCGGTGGAGCTACTCGGCTCGCTCGGCACGGGAATGATCGCCCAACGCCTCCGCGAATTAACGGACCGAGTGATCGAAGGGGTCGTTCGCAAGGGCTACGCCGTCGTCAGCCCGCGTGACAAGTGGCAATGGAGCGGCATCGTCAGCTTCACCTCCCCGCGCAACGATCACGAGCAGATCTTCCACGCCCTTCGGCGCGAGCACCGCACGGAAATCGCCCTCCGTGAAGGCCGGCTGCGTGTGTCGCCGCACTTCTACAACACCGACGAGCAGATCGACCGGCTGGTGGGGCATTTGCCGGGGCACTAAACGTGGAGAGGATGGAGGTTAGAGGGTAGCGGCGGCGGCCGGTGATCTTTGCTATCCTATGTCT
>JBKJRK010000368.1:0-7599 GCA_046593135.1 Tepidisphaeraceae bacterium
CACGAACGACCGGCCCCCGGGGGTTTGCCTGACGGCGAAGATCGTCACCAGGTGCGGCGACTCCAGGTTCATGCAGTGGCCGATGCCGCGCAGCTCGATCTGCTCAAACCCTGTGATGACTTTCAGGGCGACTTCGCGCCCGCTATCGGAGATGGCGTAATACACCTCGCCGAACCCGCCGCGCCCGGCGGCGCGCTGGATGGTGTAACCGTCGAGCGGGCGGTCGCCGTGCTTGTATTGGAAGGTCCACATGCCGCCTCTGCCGCCGCCGGCCGGCGGGGGATCTCCCGCGCGGGGTGGCGTTGCCGGTAAAGGTTCAGTGTACACGATGCGCCTCCCGAGACCTGAGCGGCTTCCCCGTCGCCGCTCGAGCGAAGCGTTTTACGAGTTGAAGTTCCGACTCCGCGATTACAATTTTCAACATCCCTTACACCCGGCCGATCACAAAGCGTGCCCCGCCCGCCGCCACGGACACGTCGAGCGGCAAGCCTTCCTCGCGGCCGAGCGGTTTGCCGTCGACCGTCGCCTCGACGCTCGTCCGCAAAATGCCGCCGCGGAAATTCAAAACGACCGGCTCGGCCAGGCCCGGCACGCGGACGTGCGACGCGGGACCCGCGCTCAGCACAATGTCCCGATCGAGCAGAATCACCCGCCGGACGTCCGCACGCGGGTAACGGGCCCCGACGAGGTCCAGCACCGCGGTCGTGCTCGCCGGGTGTGGCAGGGCAAACGTGAACCTGCATCGCGGCGACAGGCCGATGCGGTCGCCGCTGCCGAGCAAGGCATTCGTCGCCGGCCGGTCGTTGACCGTGACGGGCGAAGGCGATCGAAGAAAGTAATCGTCCTCCAGCCGCTCGATGGTAACGGCCGGGGAAGTGGCGTCGGCGATGAGCGCGACGTCGGGCAAGTCGCACGAGCTGATCGGGCCGACTTTCGCAACCGCGCTGCGCACGACGAGAAACGCGCCCGCCCCGTCGACTTGCAGGACGAATCGATCCGGCAGCATGCCAGCCCCCACCCGTTCGTTCGGCGCCGATGTGCCACGGTTGGCTTGCCCAACCGTGTCTGGCCCCCCCTCCGCCAACACGGCTGGACGAGCCGGCCGTGGCACGGGGATCGTCGCATTATGCTGGAATGAAGTCGCATCCCCGATGAGCGACAGCGGCCCGGCGCGAAGCTGGCCGATTGCTTCAGCGGCGACTTGAAGTTGTTTGAGGGCGTCGTTCATCCAAGCGGTCGATGGAAATAAGACGGCGGCCCGCCGTAGGAGTTCCTCGGCTTCGTGGGGACGGCCCTGACCGACGAACGCCCACGCGCGGGTGCAGTGCCGAACGGCGCGTTCGACGTCGCAGGCGACGGTCGAGTCGGAATCGACCCGTCGCAGGAGTTCGGCCGTCTGCGCGACGCGGTCGAGCCGGCCGGCGGCCATTTCGGAGCGGGCCTGGGTGGCCAAGGCGTCCGCGACCGTGGCCGTTACGTCGGTCGGGCGCGGGTCGGCGGGGGCAATCGACCGGCACCGCGCGATCGCCTCGACGGCGGCGGGCCAGTCGGCGCGGTCGGCGGCGCGCCGGGCGGCGGAAAGGGCCGCTTCGATCCGGGTGCGATGGTCGTCAATGTCGTTCATCAGTCGTTTCGCCCGGCTGTCGTCTACGCCCGCCAGCATCCGCCGGCCGGCCGACAACGCCCCGTCTTCCACGCACCGCCTCGCCGCCGCCACCGCCAGCGCCGCCTTACGATGTCCCCGCTGGCGGCCGAGCTGCTCGTCGCGGAGATCGGCGACAAGCTGAGCGACATCGGGCAGGTCCCCCCCACCCAACCTGCCCGCTTTGTCGCAATCACACCCCGCCTGCGGAAGCCGGCCGGCCTCCAGGTATTGCCGGCCGCGGAGAACCAACGCCGTCACGATCCGGGTAATGACTTCCTGCCCCCGGCGATTTGACCGGAATCGGCCGTCCCGGTTGACGATTTCAAAAGCCTCGTCCAACCGGCCGGCATCAACGGCCACCTCCGCCTGGCGAACTCGGAGGATCAGCATGACCGAGCCTCCTTCACCAAGACGGCCGGCGCGGGAGAGTATACCGCTTCCTCCCCCCTCTCCTGGTATTCCGGGAGACGCAGGAACGTATTGCGGTGGTCGGAGCGAAGCGCCACGCTCAGGAAGATTTCCAGATCCCGGATCATCCGCCGGGCGTGGTCGGAGGCGTTGTAAGTCGTAATGTCAGGATGCCTTGCCATGGCGCACCTTACTTGCGATCCCTGATAAACCTGAACCCGTCCCGCCGTGCCGACCTTACCGAATTGCCGTCGCGGTTTCGGCGGCCTTCTCGACGCTCTTGCTGGCAAGGTATTCGTCGGTCTGGCGCGTGATGTCCTTTTCGTCCACGACGTCGATCACCATCGGCTCGACGAACCGGCTTTCGTGCGCCAGCACGCGCTCCGAGACGTCAAGCTGCTTCTTGATGTCGTTGATGAGCTTCTGCGTCTGGGCGAGCTTGCTGGTGTCGATCGCCGCGCCGGAGCCGACGCTTGCCGCACGGATGAGGCGGTGCTGGCTATCCAGAGACGCGATCTGACCTTCGAGCAGCGACTTCTGTGAGCGCGTCCGCTCCAGCATCTGCATCGCCGCCGACAGCGACTTCTGGCGGTTGTCGAGCAGCCGATCCTTTCCGGATAAAACGACCTCGGCCTCCCGGACCAACTCCAGCTTGCGTGCCAGCTCCTGTTTCACCTGGTCCCGGCCGTACGTCGCGCTGCCGATCGAGAACGAAATGTCGCTCGTCGACAGACACTGGCGCAGCTTGGTGAGCTTGGCCCGTTCGGTGTTCAGGGACTGGTGGGCCGCGGCGATCTCGTCACGCAGGCCGGTGATTTCCACTTCCTGTTGGGCGACGAGCCGGACGTTAGCCTGCATCTCGGGGACGATGTCGTTCACCAGGTCGCGGGCCCGCGCCAATTCGAATTCGATCGGCACCGAATCCTTCGCCGCCGTCCGCAGCAGGCGGGAGCCGCTGCCGAGGTAGCTGCAAAGGTCTTTTCCGAACACCACCCCGCCGACGATCGCCGCGCAGGTGACCGTGAGCAGGCTGTACTTGAGAGTCTTGAGAATCATGGGTTTACCTCCAAACGTGACGCGGCGGACGACACACGCCGTCCACACGCGAAGGAGTTCGATGAACGAGTCCGAATATTTCACCGACGTGAACCGAAGCGGCAGTTGGCAGTTCGGGCAGGAAAGGACATGATCCGCTACCAACATGCCCCCGACCCCGAAAACCTATCCAGACGGAACCGGCTTGGTCGCCCACGACCCTTGGCTCGAGCCCTACGCCAGCCGTTTAGCGGCCCGCCAAGAGCATTTCCGGGCGGCACAGCGGAAGTTCGACTCGACCGGCGGCCTGCTCGGGCAGATCAGCCAGGGGCACCACTATTTTGGGCTTCATCGGGGCGAGTTATCCGGCGGGGCGGGCACGTGGTATCGGGAATGGGGGCCGGGGGCGATGCAGCTTTGCATCATCGGAGAATTCAACGGGTGGGACCGCTGGGCGAATCCGATGTCCCGCGACGAATTCGGCGTCTGGAGCCTGTTCCTGCCCGATGCGCAATTCGGAGACAAGCTTGTCCACGGCGGGAAAATCAAAGTTCATGTCGTCGGCGAAGACGGCAGCGCGATGGACCGCATCCCGGCCTACATCCGCCGGGTGGTGCGCGACGAACAGACGGGCGACTGGGCCGGCGTCTATTGGAATCCGGCGACGCCATTTGCATTTAAGCATCCTGCGCCGGCCATGAAAGGCGGGCTGCGCATTTACGAATCGCACGTCGGGATGGCGCAGGAAGAGCCGAAGGTCGGAACGTTTGCCGAGTTTACGCGCGACGTCCTGCCCCGTGCCGCGAAGCTCGGCTACAACGCCGTGCAGCTCATGGCGATCCAGGAACACCCGTACTACGGGTCGTTCGGGTATCACGTCAGCAGTTTTTTCGGCGTCTCCTCGCGCTTCGGCACGCCGGACGAATTGAAAGAGCTTATCGACACCGCCCACGGCCTCGGCCTGCGCGTCCTGCTCGACCTGGTTCACAGCCACGCCGTGAAAAATACGCTCGAAGGCCTGAACCGCTTTGACGGCACAGACCACCAATACTTCCACGCCCTGCCCCGGGGCCTGCACCCGGCGTGGGACTCGCTCCTGTTCGACTACAGCAAATACGAGGTCCAACGCTTCCTGCTCAGCAACGTCCGCCACTGGCTCGAAGAATACCGCTTCGACGGCATGCGCTTCGACGGCGACACCAGCATGCTCTACCTCGACCACGGGCTGGGCAAAGCCTTCTCCAGCTACGACGACTACTTCGGCCCCAACACCGACGAAGACGCCGTTGCGTATCTCAAAATGGCCAACGACCTGGCTCACCAGATCAACCCCGGCGCCATCACCATTTCCGAAGACGTCAGCGGAATGGTCGGCATGGCCCGGCCGGCGGCGGAAGGCGGGATCGGGTTTGATTACCGGCTCGCGATGGGCGTGCCGGATTACTGGATCAAGACCCTCAAGGAAAAGAGTGACGAGCAGTGGGTCCTCGGCGAGATCTTCAGCACCCTGCTGAACCGCCGGTACGGCGAGAAGCACATCGGCTACGCCGAGAGCCACGACCAGGCGATGGTCGGTGACAAGACGCTCGCGTTCCGGCTCATGGACAAGGAGATGTACTGGCACATGGACTGTGCCAGCAAAAACCCCGTCATCGACCGCGGCATCGCCCTCCACAAGCTGATCCGCTTGATCACCTTCAGCCTCGCCGGCGAGGGGTATCTCAACTTCATGGGCAACGAGTTCGGCCACCCCGAGTGGATCGATTTCCCACGCGAGGGAAACGACTGGTCGATGAAACACGCCCGCCGGCAATGGTCCCTCGCCGAAAAACCGATCCTCCGCTACGCGGGTTTGAATCGCTTCGACGTCGCGATGCAGTCCCTCGACGCCGATTTCAACCTGCTCCAAGACCCGCTGATCGAGCGACTGATGGTCCACGAAGCAAAGAAGCTGCTCATTTACCGCCGCGGGCCGCTGGTCTTCGCGTTCAATTTCCACCCGACCGAGTCCTACGCCGACCTGCGCATCCCGGTGCCGGATGCGACCGACTACAAGTTGATTCTGGACACCGACGACAAGCCGTTCGAAGGCTTTGGTCGGGTCGTGGCGGGAATGAAGTACGCCTTGGAAAACCAGCCGTACGAGGGGCGGAACCAAAGCCTGCGCCTGTATCTGCCGAACCGGACGGCACAGGTCCTCGCGCCGAACGGATGAGCCGGCGGTGTGTGGAAGAACAAACGCGTGGGAACAGTGCCGGAATAATGATCAATACCTGTCCCTGCTGCGATGCCCCCGGTGTGGCCCGTTTCTACGAGGCCGCGAGCATCCCCGTGCAAAGCAACCTGTTAGCGGCCACCCGGCAGGAAGCGATCGACGTCCCGCTTGGAGACCTCCGGCTCGCAAGCTGCGCCGGGTGCGGCTTCATCACCAACACGGCTTTCGATCCCGCCAGCCAACAGCAGACGGCGAAATACGAAGCAACGCAGGGGTGCTCTGCGACGTTCAATTCCTTCGCCCGCGGCCTCGCCGAGCGGTGGGCGGCGAAATATCTCAAGCCGGGCATGACCGCCCTCGAAATCGGCTGCCTCCGCGGCGAATTCACCCAACTCCTCCACGAGATCAGCGGCTGTCCCGCCATCGGCCTCGACCCCGTGCTCGAAACGGCGTCGCCAGCCGGTTCGGCGGTCACCCTCATTCCCGACTACTACTCCGAAAAGTACGCCCACCTCCCCGCCGACCTGATCGTCTGTCGCCACACGCTCGAGCACATCCCGAACGCCGGGGCGTTCGTGCGCACAATCCGCCGGGCCATAGGCAACCGTTCGCACACCACCCTCGCCATCGAGGTGCCCGACACGCTCCGCGTCCTCCGCGAAGGCGCGTTCTGGGACGTTTACTACGAACACTGCTCCTACTTCACTCCCGGCTCCCTCGCCCGCCTGTTCCGCACCGCCGGGTTTGATTTGCTCGACCTGCGGCGCGAGTACGACGACCAGTACCTGATTCTTGAGGCCAATCCCTCGGCGGGGCTCACGCGTGCCCGATTCAATCTCGAAGACGATCTCGCCTCAGTGGCGGACGCCGTCGCCGGCTTCCCCGCAGCATCGGAGCGGCAGCTCGCTCGGTGGCGGCGCGTGATCGACGAAACGTTCGCCGAAGGCAAACCGCTTGTTCTGTGGGGGTCGGGTTCCAAGGCGGTCGGGTTTCTCTCGACGCTCGCCGTCAGGGACGATCGCGTCCCGTACGTTGTCGACATCAACCCGCGAAAGCAGAATACGTTCCTGCCGGGGACGGGGCAGCGGATCATCGGCCCTGAGGCGCTCCGCGAATATCACCCGGATGCGGTGATCGTGATGAATCCGGTTTACGTGGGAGAGATTCGTGCAGACCTGAAACAAATGGGGCTTACGCCAGAGCTGTTCGCGTTGGGATGACAACGGCTCACAGCAGCATCTTCCGCGAATGAAACGCCTCGGCGTACTTCGTCGGCGAATTGCACTCGACGCCGCGGATGCGGAGCATCGACCAGAAAGTGTCTTCACTAAACCACTGCCGCGTGGCCTGGGTCGGGAAGCTGGTCGTCAGCAGTTCGATCTTCCGGCGGCAGACGTCTTCCGGCAGTTGGGCGAAGACGTTAGGCCGGCCGAGGTCGCCGTCGTATTTGAGGATTTCGTATTCGAGGATCTGGTGGTCGCGCCAGGTGTTCCAGGCGAGGTCGGACAGGAGCCGGTGGTCCTGGTGGCGGTCGTCGCGGAAATGGGTGAAGACGAGGTCGGGGGCGAAAGACCGCTTCAGTTCCTCGAACCGCTCTTTGACGGCGACGCCGTCAAACGCCATGAACGCGTCGCGGAATTCGAAGACGTCGACGTGCGAAGATTTCAACCCGCCGAGGTATTTCGCCGCACTTTCCCGTGCCTCCTGGTTTCGGCGTTCATCCGCCCCGCAGAACACGACCCACCGCACTTCGATCGCCGGGTTCTCGCGCGCCATACGCAGGAGCGTGCCGCCGCAGCCGATTTCGATATCGTCGCTGTGGGCGCCGAGGCAGAGGATCCGCTTCAGCCGGGATGGGTCGGTGAGTTGGATCATCTGGTGAAACACTCCTCGCCCTTTTCGCTCTTCTCCCTCTCCCTCCGGGAGAGGGTTGGGGTGAGGGCATTTGAAAATCGGACACCGCTCGCCATCCAGGCCCCCTCACCCTAGCCCTCTCCCGGAGGGAGAGGGAATTAACTCACGCCGACCGAATCGCCGGTGGCTTCGCCGGCTTCTTCCACACCTGCCACGGCGGGCTGCCTTTGGTGTGAAGGTCGTCGAGAATCTGCTTCTCCTTGAACGTATCCATGCACGCCCAAAAGCCGTCGTGGCGAAACGCCGTCAACTGCTTTTCCTTGATAAGCCGCTGGAACGGCTCCATCACCATCTCTTCGCCCGGCTGCATGTAATCAAAAATCGCTTGTTTCAGGACGAAGAAACCGCCGTTGATGCGAAGGTCGCAATCGCGGGCGGGGAG
>JBKJRK010000435.1:0-2500 GCA_046593135.1 Tepidisphaeraceae bacterium
CGAGTGCGTCTGAAGGATACGGCAGTGGCTTGTGTTCGAGTGGCATGGGTTATTTTTCCTTTCGCGTAACGTGAAATACAAAGACGAATTGAAGGGTAGCCGTGGGAAGTGGGAGGGTCAACCAAAGTTCTGGTCCTTCTCCCCTGTACACAGGGGAGAGGGGCAGGAGGGCGTTCGTAGGGCGCGAACCTCGTGTTTGCCCAGAGTCCCCGGCGCGGAAGCGAGGGCGAACACGAGGTTCGCCCCTACAGGCTTGGGTCAATAGGTCAGATGTGATCGCCCTGGTCTCGAGTGGCGATCATGTCACCGCTTTTGTTCGATGCGATACAGGTGGGTCTTCGTTCGCAGGTATATCGCGTGGTCAACGACCGCCGGCGAAGCCATGAATCCGTCATCCAGCTCGTTTTCCGCGATGATCTTGAACGTCTTGCCGGCTTCGACCACGGTGGCGACGCCGTCTTCGTTGAAGAAGTAGATCCGGCCGTCGGCGTAAACGGGTGAAGCGGAATAGTTCCCCGGGAGCCGGCCGCGCCAGATTTCGGCACCCGTCGTGGCGTCGACGCAGCTCGCAACGCCGGCGTCGTCGGTCATGTAAATGCGGCCCTCGACCAGCAGCGGCGACGGCTTACCGGGGACGTTGCGCGTGACCTTCCACGCGACGTGCGTATCGGTAATCACGCCCTTTCCGCCCGGCTTAACCGCCCACAACTCTTCGTGACCGAGCCCGCTGCAAAAATAGAGCAATGCGTCCCCGATCAACGGCGTCGCGCTGCCCGAATGGGACGCCCGGTTCTCGATCCGCCAGACTTCAACGCCGCTGCTCGGCTCGTATGCGTACAACGCCTTCGACCCGAGGCTGATCAACAACGGCTTTCCCGTCAACATTGAAATCCGAGGCGTGGAAAACGCCTTGCGCATGTCGCCTTCGCGCTGCACCGTCCCGTCGGCTTCCAAATCTTGAAAGTCGATCGAGCGGTCGGTTTTCCAGACCGTCTTTCCCGTGTTCTTGTCGAGTGCGACGACGTACTGAAAATCGCTCCCGTCAAATGGAAGGAATAGAAGGTCGCCAAATATCAGCGGTGATGAGCCGGGCCCGCGGTAATGATTGCAGACCAAGTCTGTCCGCTCCCAGATCACCTTCCCCGTCTGGCTATCGAGGCACGCCGTCCCTTCAGAACCGAAGGTGATGTAGACCCGCCCGGCTTCGACGACGGGTGTCGGCGAGGCGTGCGTGTTGAACTCGTGGGCGAACTGAGGCTTTTCGCGGTCAAAGAGCTTGAGGTCGTGAACGACCTTCCCGCCGTCCTTATCGACACAGACCGCAAACAGCTTCCGCCCGTCCGGGGTGGCGGTGGTCATCCAGATCTGGTTGCCGAGGATTACGGGGCTCGACCACGCGCGCCCGTGGATCGCCGTCTTCCAGACAACGTTCTCGTCTTCGCCCCACTTGACGGGCAAACCCGTTGAATCCGAAACGCCCTGGCCCGTCGGCCCGCGAAACTGCGGCCAACTATCGCCGGCACGGACGGAACAACTGAACAGCCCCGCGACGGCTGCCAGGAATAACGATCGGCAAAATCTCATGCCGACAGGATATCCGCCCGTCCCGCCGCGACGCTACCGCATGTCCCTTTCACGACTCACGAAAGACGCACGCAAGATATTCAAACGCAACTGTTCGATTTTTAGGGTTGGCGCGATCCGCGGAATCGCGCGACACTTGTCCCAGACACCTTAACGTGAGGATTCAGCATGAGCCTGTCACTCAAACCGTTACGCGATCAAATTATCGTCGTCACCGGCGCGTCGAGCGGGATCGGTCTCACTACCGCGCGCATGGCTGCCGCGGCGGGTGCTAAGCTCGTGCTCGCCGCGCGGAACCATGATGCGCTGTCGCGGCTTGAACAGGAGATCAATGCCAGCGGCGGCGAGTCATGCCATGTGGACGCCGACGTCGGTTGCGAGGCCGACGTCGCGCGGATCGTTCAGGCCGCTCTCGACCGCTTCGGCGGGTTTGATACGTGGGTCAACAACGCCGGCGTCAGCGTCTACGGCCGGATGGAAGAAGTCGCAGCCGCAGACCACCGCCGGTTGTTCGAGACCAATTTCTGGGGCGTCGTGCACGGGTCGCTTGCCGCGGTCAATCATCTTAAGTCCCGCGGCGGCGCGCTCATCAACGTCGGCAGCACGTTGTCGGATCGGGCGATCCCGCTCCAGGGAATGTATTGCGCCAGTAAGCACGCCGTGAAAGGTTTTACTGATTCATTACGGATGGAGGTCGAGGAGGCGGGGTACCCGATCGCCGTTACGCTGGTCAAGCCCGCCGCCATCGACACGCCGTATACCCAGCACGCGAAGAATTACATGGAAGTCGAGCCGAAGAACCCCGCGCCTGTTTACGCGCCCGAGACGGTCGCGCGGGCGATCCTGCACGCCGCCGCGCACTCCGAGCGCGATATTTTCGTCGGGGCGGCGGGCAAGATGTTCAGCGTGATGGAAA
>JBKJRK010000072.1:0-7015 GCA_046593135.1 Tepidisphaeraceae bacterium
CTCCCTCGCCCGGTATTCCGGAGGGAGCGGGGGGAGGGTTTTTTTTGGCGCGGTTGGCGAGCAGCCTCACTCTACCCTCACCCGGAGTACCGGGCGAGGGAATCAGAGTGCGATCGCCATGGGGCCCACGGTTGAACCACGTTTTTCTCAATTTTGCATCAAGAGTGAAGCTTTGCCGGTCGGCAGCGACGCACCGCGGCCGAACGGCGGGTGGGCCAAACGTGATATCTTCAGGTGATATTGCTTCCCCGCCCAACGCCGAATTTCAGGTCGAAAATGCGCGCGGCACGCCGGTTGTGGCTGGCCAAAAATTAAGTCTGCAACCTTTTTTTACGAGTCTGATCGGCAATGGTGTCAAGCATCGCGACAATGCGGCCGGTCGGATTGTCGTTTCGCGCAGGACGGCGGCGGGAATAAAGGATCGGCAGTCAATGAACTTCGTAAGATGCAAGGGGTCAGGAATCGAGGATCGGACATTAGTGCGACCAGCGCCTGTCCCTGTAGCGAGTTTGAAGCAGGTGCGACGCGCTGCGTCGTCTACTGTAGGCAACTTGATTCGGGAAAGGGCGGCGCAGGCGTCGCGACTACCAAAGGTGCTGTAACTGGATCCAAGAGTTAGAGAGTTCATCCTGTCTTTGTGGGCCTGACGCTTGGATCCTGATTCGTTTGCCATGGAAGATTACCTCCGAATTTTGCTGATCGACGGCGACGAGGTCGACCGGGTCATGGCGCGGCGCGCCTTACAAGCGGCCGGCCTGGACGGCGCCATTACGGACGCCGCAGACGGCAAGACGGGTGTTCAACTGCTCACCACCGAAGGGTTCGACGTCGCGTTGCTGGACCACGCCCTTCCCGACATGGACGGGCTCACCGCCTTGCGTGCGATCCGCGCGGCGGGCGTCACCACGCCGATCATCCTTCTCACCGGGCAGGGAGACGAGCAACTCGGGGTCGAGATGATGCGGGCGGGGGCTAATGACTATCTGTCCAAGACGCGCCTCAGCCGCGACCTGCTCGGTCACAGCGTCCGCCACGCCGTCCGGCTGCACCGGGCGCAGGCGGAGGCGAACCTGGCGCGCGGGTTGACGGCCGAATCCGAACAACGCTTCCGTGTGATGGCCGACTCGGCGCCGGTGCTCCTTTGGGTGACCGACGACCGCGGGGCGGGAATCTACTTCAACCAGGGCTGGCTGAAATACACCGGCCGAGGCATCGACCAAGAGCTTGGGGCGGGATGGGCCGAAGGGATTCATCCGGAGGACAAGGAAGCGGCGCTGGCGCGGTGGCGGGAATGGCTGACCGGCCGGGAGCGATTCCAGACGGAGTTCCGCCTGCGTAGGTGTGACGGGTCGTACGGATGGGTCTTGCAAAGCGGCGCGCCGCGGTTCCTCCCGGACGGGACGTTCGCGGGGTTCGTCGGGTCGTGCGTTGACATTACCGATCTCAAACGCGGCGAGCGGGAACGCGTGGAACTGCTCGCGCGCGAGCGTGCAGCCCGAAACGCGGCCGAACTCGCCCGGGCCGCGGCGCAGGCCAGCGAGCAACATTACCGGTTCCTGGCCGAGTCGATTCCGGCCGTCGTCTGGACGGCGCTGGCCGACGGCCGGGTGGATTACGTCAACCGCCGCTGGCTCGACTACACCGGCATGAGCGTCGAAGAGAGTATGGGCAACGGGTGGGTCGCCGCGATGCATCCGGACGACGTGCCGGCCGTACGCGCGGCGTGGGAGCGCTCGCTGCACGACGGGGGCGTCTTCGACATTGAACTACGCTACCGCCGGAGTATCGACCGGTGTTACCGGTGGCACCTCGTGCGGGCGCTGCCGCTGCGCGACTCGGCGAAAAACGTGGTCAAGTGGTTTGGTACGGGGACCGACATCGAGGACCAGAAACGGACGCGCGACGCGATGACGTTCCTCGCCGACGCGAGCGTGGTGCTCGCGTCGGCCCTCAATTACGAGGCGACGCTCGGCAGCGTCGCCAAGCTCGCAGTGCGGAAGGTGGCCGACTGGTGTCTCGTCGACGTCCTCGGGTCCGACGGGACGTTGCAGCGCGTGGCGGTGTCGCACGCGGACGCGGCGAAGGTCGAGTTGGCCGAGGAGTTGGCACGCCGGTATCCGAACCGTCTCGGCACGCTCGTGGATATCGTCAACGTTGTGCACACCGGGACGTCAGAGCTGTACACGGAACTGACGGACGACGTGATCGGGCACGGCGCACGCGATCCGGACCACGCGGCGGTCGTGCGGTCGCTGGGGCTGCGCTCGCTGATGGTCGTTCCCATGCTGGCCCGCGGGCGGGCGTTGGGGACGATCACACTGGCGACGGCGGAGACCGAACGTCGGTACGGCCCGGCCGACCTGGCCTTGGCCGAAGACCTCGCCCGCCGCGCCGCCGCCGCCGTCGACAACGCGCTGTTGTACCGCGAGGCGCAGGCCGCCTTTGGCGCCAAGGACCAGGCCGTCGCGTTGCTCGACACGCTGCTGGAGAAAGCGCCGGTGGGGCTGGCGTTTTTTGACAAGAATCTGCGCTACGTCCGGGTGAATGAAACCCTGGCCCAGATCAACGGCATTCCCCCGGCCGATCACCTGGGCAAGACCACCGCCGAGCTTCTTCCCAACGTCCCGCCCGAGGTGACCGAACACCGCCGGCGGGCGCTGGCGACGGGTGAACCGGTGCTCAATGTCGAAGTGATTGGCGGAACCTGGGCGGATTCGAGCAAAGGACGGGCGTTTTTGGTGAGCCATTACCCGGTTCGTTCGAGCACCGGCGAGATACTGGGCGTCGGCGCGGTGGTGGTCGAGATCACGCAACTGCGCCAGGCCGAGGAGCGCCTCCGCCGCAGCGAGGAGCGTTACCGCCTCGTCAGTCGGGCGACCAACGACATCATCTGGGACTGGGACCTGACCAGTAATCACATCGAGTGGAACGCCTCCCTCGGCGAGCGCGTCGGCTACCGGCTGGACGAAGCGGTGCCGACGAGCCAGTGGTGGCGAGACCACATCCACCCCGACGACCGCCGCCGCGTCGTCGAAGGCATTCACGGCGTCATCGAAGGCAACGGGTCGAGTTGGTCGGCGGAGTATCGCTTTCGCAAGAAGAACGGGCAGTACGTGACGTTTCTCGATCGCGGGTTCGTTGCGCGTGACCGTTCCGGCAAGGCGTACCGGATGATCGGTTCGATGCTCGACGTCACGGCTGCCAAGCTTGCGGAAGAAGAGCTGCAGCGTGCGAAAGCCGAGGCCGACCACGCGCGGGAGCTGGCGGAGGCGCAGCAGCGCGTCGCGGAGGCGGCGAATCAAGCGAAGGACCATTTCCTCGCGGTGCTGAGCCACGAGCTGCGGACGCCCCTTACGCCGGTGCTCTCGACCGTGCAGGCGATGGAGTCCGACCCTCTTCTTCCGCCCGACCTGCGCGACTCGCTCGACATGATCCGCCGCAACGTCGAGCTGGAAGCGCGTCTTATCGACGACCTGCTCGACCTCACGCGCATCAGCAAGGGCAAGCTCGAGCTGCACCTCCAGACCGTCGACGCGCACGAAACACTCGCCACGGCGTTGGACATCTGCCGCAGCGACATTCTCGACAAGGGGCTTAAGCTGGAGATCGACCTTGCCGCCAGACAGTTTCACGTCCGCGCCGACTCCGCGCGGCTTCACCAGGTGTTCTGGAACTTGGTCAAAAACGCGGTGAAGTTCACGCCGGCGGGGGGCACGATTTACGTGAGTACGAGAAATGAGGGTCGGCAGGAGTCAGGGGTCGAGGGTCGGGAGTCAGGGGTCAGGGTCGAGGGGTCGGAGCGGGGCGGCGCGAACGGCGAATTATCCGTGGCCCCTGACTCCCGACTCTTGGCCCATGGGACCGAACACCTTGTCGTCGAAGTCCGCGACACGGGCATCGGAATCGAGACGAGCGTGTTGCCGCGGATCTTTGACGCCTTCGAGCAGGGCGAACGGTCGATCACGCGCAAGTTCGGCGGGCTAGGGCTGGGCCTGGCGATCAGCAAAGCGCTGATCGACATGCTAGGCGGACGTCTCACCGCCGCCAGCCCGGGGCGTGGCCGGGGGGCGACCTTCGGCGTCGACTTGGCCGTCACAAAGGCTCCAACAGGCCCGGCCAATTCGAGGAAGCCCGCGTACGGCGCCTCGCCCCAGTCCGATCTGCGCATCCTGCTCGTCGACGATCACCTCGACACCGCCTTGGCGATGCGCAAACTCCTCGAGCGCCTGGGCTACCGGATTACGATCGCCAACACCCTCGCCGACGCCCTTGTCAGCTACCGCGAATATCCGGTCGACCTCGTCATCAGCGACATCGGCCTGCCCGACGGCAGCGGCTTGGAACTGATTCGCCTGCTCAAGGAGCAGCGTCCCGTGACGGGCATCGCGCTGAGTGGATTCGGCATGGAGGAAGACGTCCGTAAGAGCAAAGAAGCCGGTTTCTACGAGCACCTGACGAAGCCGGTAAATTTCCAGCGGCTGCACGCGCTGATTCGCGCGGCTACCGCTTCATCCGGTTCGTGACGAGTGGGGTGAGCCGGATTACACAATTGAACTCGGCTTTTCCTTACGACGTAACAATCCCGTGTGCGTCATTCCTAACCGCGTGCGCTCCGGAGCAAGCAATGGTAGCTGCGTCGCCTGCGTCGCCTCGTGGAGTCACCGCGATCCGCAAGAGGCGACGCAGGCGTCGCCGCTACAAAGTGGTGAAAATCATTCTAATCCCGCGCGGCGATCCGCAGCCCTCAAGACCGCGTCGATCCTCACTTTTGGTATAGTTAAACGACTAATCTGACGGTCCCGTTCGGCAGGCGTTATCGGCGGGGGCCCGGTCGGTCCGATTGAATAAGTATGGCCCGGCAGGCGCCCACGCCCGATCAACTGTTCGACCGCCTGTGGCGGCCCGGGCGGCGGTTCGCGCTGGCGGGGGGGCGCGTTCGCCGATGGATGATGGTGGCCCTCCTGCTGCTGTTGTGCGCGGTCATCAGCGGGTACGGGTATCTCACCGATTCCAACCGCGTCCGCGCGATGGCCGAGTCGTACCTGTCGGGCCTGGCGGGCGGGCCGGTGAAGGTCGGCGGCGCGACGCTTTCAATCTTCGAGGGGCTGCGGCTCGACGACGTGCGCCTCTACGTGGACGACCAGACGACGGCGCCCGATTCGCTCCTTTTCTCCGCCCAGACGTTTCTCATCAAGTACGACCCGCGCACGATGCTTGCAGGCAGGCTCGAGGCGACGCAGATCGTCGCGCAAAAGCCGCAGGTTCACCTGACGGACAACCGTGACGTCGCGGAGTGGAACTACGAGCGGCTCGCCCGCCGCCGGCGGCTCGCCCCGCTCGCCCCCGGCGGCCCGCCGGGACCGGTCACGTCGCTGCCCGAGATCAAGCTCCGCAACGCACGCGTCTCCATCTCCGAAATTCGCGGCGGACGCGAGGCGACCCGCGGGCTCGTCGCCGTCGACGGCCAGCTCACCCCGTCCGCCGACGGCGACCGCTTCACCTTCCACCTCCAGAGCCGCGGCGTCAGCGAGGGCATCGGCCCGTACGCCACCGGCTCGGTTTCGCTTTCCACCGGGCAGATCGTCGCGCAACTGATGAACTTCGAGTTCGATCGGGATGTGCGCTCGATGCTCCCCGCCGAGCCGCGCGACTGGTGGCAGCGCCACGAGCTGGCCGGCGCCGTCAGCATGCCCGAGATCAGCTTCACGCCCGGCAAAGGCGGCTCGCGCGAACAGTTCAAGCTCGTCACGGTGCTCAACGGCGTCACGCTCTCGATCAGCCCCGAAGAGTGGATGGGCCAAGCGGAAGTGACGCGTCTGCAAGGAATGCGAAAAACGGCGGCGATGATGGGGCGCCTTTACGCGTACGGCGGGAAGGGGTCAGTGGCCGGGGGTCAGGGGCCGGCGGGGGGAAGTGCCTCGCCGCTGACTCCTGAATCGCGCCTCCTGACTCCTTCTGATCGTCTCTCCCAACTCCTCCAACTCTCAAAGGTCACGCTGAAAAATGTCGCCGGCACGTTCGTCTTCACCAACACGGGCATTGAGGTGAAAGACGTCAGCGGCTTCGTCGAAAGCAACGGACTTAAGATCAACGGACGCATTGACGGCTATCGTCCCGAAGCGCCCATTTCCTTACGGGTCGCTTCGTTCGACACCGAAAACCTGAAAATCCCGGCGGCCCCGCGGTACATCAGCTCCTTGCCGTACGAAGTGCGCGAGGTGTACGAGCAGTTCAAACCCGAGGGCGAGTGCCGCATCGGCATCCGAATCGACCGTGTCGAGCCCGGCGCGCGACCGGTCGTCGGCGGGTGGGTGGAAATTCTCGACGGGCGATTCGTCTTCAGCCGCTTTGCATACCCACTGCGCAACGTCACCGGGCGGATCGAATTCGGGCGCGCGGGCGGCACGGACCGGCTGTCGCTCGACCTCCGCGGCAACGGCCCCGCCACAAGCCCCAACCGCGACGCCGTGATGGAGATCAAGAGCTTCGGCGACGAGATCGCGCCGATCGGGACCGACGTCTGCGGCGTTAACGTTCGCATTACGGGCACCAACGTCACGATGGAAGACGCCTTGCGGAACGCCTTCGCCCCGGAGGTGCGCCAGGCGCTGGCCAACTTCGACGCCCACCGCACCGGACAATACCCGCAGTTTCGCGGCGATTTTGTGACGGAGGTCGTCCGCCCGGTTGGCCACAACCGCCGGTGGGGCTTCGACACCGACCTCGTGCTGCGTGACGCGAGCGGCGCGATCGCGGCGTTTCCTTACCCGTTGCACGATCTGGGCGGCACCCTCCGCATCCGTTCGGGCTACGCCGACTTGGTTGACTTCCACATGAAGCACGGCGACGCGACGCTGGCCGCGAATGGCCGGGTGGCGTGGACCACCACCGACGGCCCGCGAGGGCCTCAGCAGGTTTATCGCGCGAACGGCGCGCGGCTTTCGCCCCGTGTTGACGAGGCAGTGAAGACCGGGCTGAAGGTCGCCGTCCGCAACCTCCCGATCGACAACGAACT
>JBKJRK010000473.1:0-11678 GCA_046593135.1 Tepidisphaeraceae bacterium
TATTTTCTGATGTCCGGCGCGACTTGCTTACGGTGCAACAAGCCCACGGACGGAAGCGACAATACGCTGCGCCGCATTCACTGCCAGGCGTCCTTCGAGCTCGGTCGGATCGGGTTCCCGCGCCAGGATAGCGATTGGCAACGGCGAAAAGGAGTCAGGAGGTCACAGTCGCCCGCCAAGGCAGGCAGTGGCGCGCCGGAAGACGCACACCGTTGGAGCAGCAAGCCGAGGTCGTGCGTTCGGGGCGTCGTCTGTCCACGACTGATGAGCAATGCTTTGAGGGCTTTCTCCGCGGCCTGCTGTGCGTGAAAACCGACAACCGACCAAGGCGCCCGAGCGGCGGCGAGATGATTCGCGATCGCCAAAAGGTCCTCGTCCATCTTTTTGAGCCACGAGCGTGGATCATCCGGGTTGCTCATAGAGCACCTTGCCTTCCCGTTCGATCTCGCTCACCAGTGAATTGCGATACTGTCGCTGCTCGGCCACTTCATCGGGCGTGTAAACGACGACGTCCATCGGCAGTGTGCGACCCCGGCAAACCTCGTACACCCGTCGCATCCGCTCCAAGGGGCGCAAATCGCTGTCCATCTCGATCATGAGGTCTACGTCGCTGCCGGCGCGTTCCGACCCGCGGGCCCGGCTACCGAATAACACGATGCGCCGCGGCTGCATTGCCGCCACAATTTCGCGCGTGATCTGCTCGATGGATGCTTGGTCGATCATAATCGCTCCGGAAGCGGTATGGTGATTCTCCCTAATCTGACGGTAAGAAACCAGTTACTTGCCCCGGTAAACGGCTACGTGCAGCTTGTCGCCTTTTCGTTCAAAACTGACAAACAAATCACGATACCAATCCTCGCGCGACGCGTTGCGAAACATGATCATGCCGTCGTTCGGGTCGATCGTGTTTCTCACGAGGTATTCGTCCGGCCGACCATCCGGTGCCTGGCTGCGATCGTCTTTTAACGGCAGCCAGCCGCTGGTCGGATAACCGGCGGCCTCCATGGCTAGATCCGCAATCCGCAACGCTTCCGTCTCCGTGAGAAACGCCGCACCGGCCGGCCAGGGTCGTCTGGTCTTGAGAATCATGAACCGGTCTAAAACGCGCGCGTCGAATGAGCAAAGACCCCAGATCATGGCAACGATCGCGGCGCCAGCTACTGCGGACGTGAAGATAATAGCGACCGGTCGGCGGCGCATGGCTTTCTACCGGTCGAGTTCCGCGGCGATCACGTTAATTGATCCCAGCACCGCGACCACGTCTGAGATCATGTGGCCTTCGATCAGCTTGGGGAAGATCGAGTAGTTCACGAAGATGCACGGGCGGGTGCGGGCGCGCCAGGGGACGTTGCCGCCGTCGGAGACGATGTAGTAGCCGAGCTCTCCGTTGGCGGATTCGATGCAGCTGTAGACTTCCCCTTTGGGCGCCTGAAACCCGCGGTTGGTCATGATCAGCTCGAAGTGTTGGATGAGGCCTTCGATGCTGCTGTAGACCTGGTCTTTCGGCGGTAAGACTTCCTTGCCCTCCGGGCTCACGTTCACGGGCCCCGGCGGGATGTCGTCGACGAGCTGCCGGATGATGTGCAGGCTTTGTTGCAATTCCTCCAATCGCACCAGATACCGCGCGTAGCAGTCGCCGGTCGACATCACCGGCACTTTGAAGTCGACGGCCTTGGCGCCTTGGCCGTCCCAGTTGTCGGCGTAGCAGAGGTAGGGCTCGTCCTTGCGGACGTCCCGCCGCACGCCGGCGGCGCGGGCGAGCGGGCCGGTGAGGCCCCAGGCGATCGCCTCCTCGCGCGTGACCGGGCTGACGCCTTTCGTGCGGTCCACGAAAATCCGGTTCTTGTTCAGCAGCTTCGCCACGTCTTCCGCGGCCCTGGGCATCTGTTCGTTGACGAACTTCTTGACCATCCGCTTGAAGACGTCTTCGTCGGGGAGGTCCATGTTGAGCCCCCCTACCCGTGTCCACGAAGTATGGAAGCGCTGGCCGGACATGTACTCGACGATGTCGTAGATGCGCTCGCGTTCGTTGAACCCGTAGAGGAACGCGGTGAAGGCGCCCAGGTCCAGCCCGGCCGCCCCGATGCACAAGAGGTGGGACTGGATGCGGCCCAACTCATTCGCAATGGTGCGGAGCACTTTGCAGCGCGGAGTCAGCTCGATGCCCATCAGCTTTTCCGTGGCCCCGTGCCAGGCCAGCTCGTTGTAGATGGGCGCGCTGTAGTCCATCCGGTCGACGATCGTGACGTACTGGTTGTAATTAAGACTTTCACCCAGCTTTTCAAACCCGCTGTGCAGGTACCCGATGTGCGGCACGCAGCCGACGACGCGTTCGCCGTCGAGTTCGAGGACGAGCCGGAGCGTCGTGTGGGTGGCGGGGTGCTGGGGCCCGAAGTTGAGCGTCCAGCGGTTTTCCCCTTCGACCGGCGGGCCGCCCAGATCGGGAGGCAGCAGTTCCGACGAAGCCGGGGAGAGCGTGTAAGGCATAAAGGCGTCCGCGTGAAATGCGGCGCGTCGCGCGGCGGATGAAATTGCCGCAGCGCCCGCCGCGGCGCGGATTATATCGAGACGCGCGGTGACGTCCATTTGACGCGAGACGGTGTGCGTTTGAGCGCGCCCACACCGGAGGATGTTTCGCCGCGAATGCGTCAGACTAAACCGGCGCCGCGCCGACCGCCGCTTGCGGTTTAGCGATTGAACGATGCGCAGTCGGACGGGCCCGCCGGTGCAAGCACCGGCGGCGTTTCGGGATGTTGCCCGCTTGTGAACATGTCCACCATTTTGTGGACGGCATGAAACAAGATGAATATAACTTGTATATCACATCTCAAGGGTACCCGCTGAATTGGCCAAGTTTGCTCGTTGAGGCCAAGTCCGATTACCTTTGCGAAACACTTGAGGTCTTTCACGCGCGAGGTAGACGCCATGAGCAAGCAGATCCCGCAAAAGTCGCGATTGGGTCGTGGACTGAGCAGCCTGATGAACATGTCTCAGCCGGTGATGGTGGAGTTGCCAGCCCCTGGCACCCCGGCTGCGCCGGCAACTGCCGAGATCATTGCCCCCCTGCCGCTCGGCGTGAGCGTGTTGGAGGTTTCGCCAGACCGGATTGTTCCGAATCCGCATCAGCCTCGCCGGGAGTTTGACGAGCCGTCGCTCAAGGCGTTGGCGGAAAGTATTCGGACAACGGGGCTGATTCAGCCCGTTGTGGCGCGCGCCACAAACGAGGGAACGTACGAGTTGATCGCCGGCGAACGCCGCTGGCGGGCGTCAAAACTGGCTGGACTCGCCGCCCTACCGGTAATCGTGCGAAACGTCGATCCGGTCATGCAGGCCCAGATGGCGCTGGTCGAGAACATCCAACGGCAGGACCTGAATCCCGTCGATCGGGCGATGGCGTACAAGGCACTGCTAGATAATCTCGGCCTGACGCAGGTCGAGCTGGCAGATCGTTTGGGGGAAGATCGGACAGTGATCAGTCACTACCTCCGCCTCATCGACCTAGCCCCCGCCGTGCAGTCGATGATCGTTGGCGGCCAGCTTTCCATGAGCCATGCCCGGTTATTGGCCGGGGTATCGGACCCTGTGGAACAAACTCGCCTGGCACGCCTCGTGGTGTCGCAGGAGCTGAACATCCGGAATCTCGAACGGCTCATCAACACCCCCGCCGTCCCCGCGTCCACTCCCCAAGCTGCACTTTCATCCTCGGCCCATATCGTTGACTTGGAACGCAATCTGTCCCGAAACCTCGGCATGCGGGTTCAGGTCAAAGTTGCTCCGGGCAAAAAAAGGGGCCGACTCATTCTTCATTACGCCTCGCTCGACCAGTTCGACGACCTGATGAGCAAACTCGGCGTCAGCGGTGAATGAGTGTGGCGCGCGCCACAAATCAGTTACCCCCCCTCCTTGATTTCGGGCAATAGCTAAAAGTGAACCTATACGGATCAGGATATCCGTGCGCGTGATGTCTCAATTTTTCAGCCGGCAGGGCCGCTTCACCGGCCTCGTGCGAGAATTCATCCCGATCCATATTATTCCAACAAAATCGGCATAGCAGGCGTTGATTCATTTTGTGGCGCGCGCCACAAAATGCGCGTGCGATTCTTCACTTTCAGAAATAGACCGATCTGTCCAACCCTCCCGTACTAAAAAAAGTGTGGCGCGCGCCACACTTATATCTAAATGTTGCTTGATTTGGAGGTGATTTTTCCATAACTAACTATAACTTATAATTTTATGTCATAAGTATGATTTCCTGATATTACGCGCCTTGCTTCTTCTTTCCCCTGTCTGACTCCCGATTTACAATGTCTGCCATGAGCCAATCCAGCGCCGAACCGGTTGACGTGGCGATTATCGGAGCCGGCCCGACCGGTCTTTTCGCGGCTTTCTACGCCGGTCTACGGCAGATGTCTGTCAAACTGCTCGATTCACTCGAGATCCTTGGCGGACAGCTCACGACGCTCTATCCCGAAAAATACATCTACGACGTGGCGGGCTTCCCGAAGGTCCTTTCCAAGGACCTGTCCAACGGCTTGGTCGAGCAGGCGTTGCAGTACCCGACGACGGCCGTCTGCCTGGGCGAACAGGTCCTGGACGTGATCTTCGACGAAGCGAGCAAGACCTATACGGTGAAGACAAACGTCACCACGCACCTCGCCCGGTCCGTTCTCCTGGCGGCCGGGGTAGGGGCGTTTCAGCCGAAAACCTTGCCGCTGCCCAACGCCAAACAGTACGAAGGAAAAGGGCTTTTTTACTTTGTGAAAAGCGTCGCGGCGTTCGAGAAGAAAAAAGTCCTGATCGTCGGCGGGGGGGACAGCGCCGTCGACTGGGCCAACATGCTCGCGCCCGTCGCCGACGTCGTGACGGTGATCCACCGCCGGGACCAGTTCCGCGCCCACGAGGACAGCGTCGCCAAGATGATGGCGACGACGGCCCGGATCAAGACGTTTTTCGAGCTCAAGAGCATCGGCGGCAACGGCCACCTGCAAACCGCCACCATCTTCGACAATCGCACTAAAGACGAAGAAGTGCTGGAGCTGGACGCCGTGCTCGTCAACATCGGCTTCTCCAACTCCCTCGGCCCGATCAAGAACTGGGGCCTGGAAATCGAGGGCGCTCAGGTCAAAGTCGACAGCATGATGCAGACGAATCGCCCCGGTTTTTTCGCGGCGGGGGACATCTGCACCTACCCCGGCAAACTCAAGCTCATCGCCACCGGCTTCGGCGAAGCCGCGATCGCCGTGAACTACGCGAAACATTACCTGGACCCGTCGGCCAATATTTTCCCGGGGCACAGCTCGAATATGAAATGAGGAGGGGCGACTGCTACAATTGGCTTACGTTCGGATGTATCAGGCCGAGAAGTGAGAGGAGTTGCCATGTCGCGGACGATAGAAGGCACTTATCACGGCGGGAAAATTGATTTGCCTGAAGTTCCTGAAGGCATTGAACACGCCCGCGTATTGGTGACGTTCCTTGACGAACAGCCGTCCGTCGAATCAACAGCCGGTAGCGAAGCAGTGTTGACCAAGGTAGACGACGTCCCTCAGAGCGGTCCGGAACGCGACGCCCTCGTTGAGGAAATACTGGCCGAAATGGAAGAGGGCTTTGACCTCGGCGGCCGTCCTTATCCAACGCGCGAGGAGATTTACAATGAGCGGCTCGACGAACTTGATCGCCGCCGGCGCAGCCATCATTGACACCAACATCCTCGTGTATGCCTATGACCTTCGCGAACCGGTAAAGCGTCCGGTGGCTCGGATAGTTGTGGCCGAATTGGCCCGGCAGCGCCGGCTCCTGATGACCTGCCAAATAGTAAACGAGTTCTTTGTGACGGCAACGCGACCCGACAAGAGGCGGGGCGGAACACCCGTACTGTCGCACCAAACTGCGGCCGCATTGATTCGGCGGTGGTGTCGGGCCTTTCCCATTCTTCCGTTAAGTGGCGAAACAACAGGAGTCGCCTTGACGGGTGTTGAACGTCACGCACTTTCATTCTGGGATGCTCTAATCTGGGCATGTGCCAAGCTGGCGGACGTCAAGGTGATCTACACAGAAGACTGTCAGCACGAGCGCGTCGTAGAGGGCGTCCAATTCCTAAACCCTTTTCTGCTCCCTAATCCGCCAGCCACGTGATAATCCATAATTCGGAGGATTCGTCCTATGTTGCACCGTTTTGGCAGATATGCCGAAGGGATTTCAGAGGCTTCGCAGGACGTCGTCCGGCTCACGGTCTTGGCGGCTGTGTTCGGGATTGTGAACGGTATTTTAATACTGTTTCCCGTGGGGAAGGGCGAAATCTATTGGGAGCTCGTTATTCCTTTGCTAAATCTCTGCTTATGGATTGTAGCGCTCGTGGGGTGTATCGCCGCCCTCATTAGTATGGTGGAACCGTACTCGCGCCGTCTCGGTCTTGTGGCCTTGCTGGCTAACTTTATTGCCGCGGCGATGCCCTTCCTCGCCACCATGCTTTCTCGCTACCACTAGCAACGTTGATCCGTAGCGTCATGCTGCTCAATGCTCAATGCTCATTCGACCTCGTGACAACCATGGGTTCGCTCGATAAACTCCGCCCGACGCGGCAGACACGGCCGTCTGTCATGGGTCCGCTAATCCAGTTTTTGACCCACGGAAGGGGCATGTCATGGCAGATTCCTGGCAGACAATCGAGCAGGCGGCGGTTTCGCTTCGGCTGAGCGTGCGGACCGTCAATCGGCACATCGCGGTGGGAAAACTGCCGTCGCGGCTGAGCGGGGAAGGGCGGCGGGAAGTCTTGGTCAGCCTGGCGGACACGCCGGGGGGCGACTCGATCGAGTCGCCGTTTTGTGATCTGACGGACCCGAAGGTGGGCGTGCTGACCGATGTGCCGATCGAGACGCCAAGGGCATCGGCCGCCGCCGCGCCGGCGACGTCTAACCCATCGGACGCAAAGTCGTCTACATTGACTTCATCAACAAACGGTTCATCTACCAATTCTGCGGCTCAGTTCGATGCCGAGACCATCCTGGCCCTGGCGGACAACGCGGCTCAGAAGGCGGAGCTGGCGGTCGCGGCTTATCAGGCGCTGGCACGCGTGGCCGACACGCAAGTACGACAGGTCCGGCGGGGGGCGCGAATCGCCTGGGCGGCGGTGGCGGTCATGGGCTTTGGCTTGGCAGCGGCGGCGGGGTGGGGGAGCCATTGGCTGACAAAAGCCTCGGCCCAGATCGATTTTCTAAAAGACGACGTCGCGAACCAGACGCGGACAGCGAAAGAGTTGTCGGACAAGAGCGAAACAATCCGGGCGGAGAAGCTGGCGGTCGAGCAGCGGCTTCAAGCCGAGCTCGCTTTGCTCCGCGTACAAGCCGCCCGGGCGGAAGGGAAGCTGGCCGCTTTCCAGGAACAAGAAGACCAGCGTCAGACGCGCGAGACACTCGCCACGGCAACCGTCGCGGGTTCCGTTCTGGCGCCGATGCAGACGTTTGATGCGCCCGCCCGGTTCGTTGGCACCGACGGACCATTGGCGACCGCCGGTGAACCGTTGGACTTTTTCAGCAACATTTCAAACGGGTTGCCTGACGAGCTGTCCGCCGCTGCCGCCGTTGAATCCGCCGTCGTGACGATCGAGCCGAAACGGGAAGTCTTGGCGGAACCAGCGCCGACACCGGCAACCCGTCCCGCGCCTTTGCCGCGCAAAGTGCCTGCACCGAAGCCGACAACGCGTCCCGCGACGACCGGCCCGACAGCCACGTCGGACACGCCGTCTGCCTCAACGATCTTGCTGGATGGCAACAACTGAATTGAACGTCAAGACGCCAAGGCCGCCAAGGGAAGAAAGAAGAGGGGGCCACAGATGGGGCACAGATGCACACAGATAAGAATTGATACGGATAGGCATTAATCCGTGCGCGTCATGTCTCAATTTTTCCAGCCGGCAGGGCCGCTTCAGCGGCCCTGAACTCGCGCGAGGATTAATCACGATCCGTTTGAGAGCTCTAACAACCACGAAGGAAAAACAGAAAAATAGTTCTTCTGGGGTGCGTGACGGATTCGACGACTGCTTCGTGGCATGGGCTTCCAGCCCATGCGTTGCTGTACTCGGCAACGTCGGCCGGTACGCCGGCCAAGAAAGGGGGAGCGCAGCGCTCCGTCAAAAACTCGCCCGCGCAAAAGAACGCTTCGCTCTTGCTGATTCGACCGGGTACGGTCGAAAATCGCGGCGTACCGCGATTCATGGGCAAGATGCCCATGCCACGAGGTTGCCACCGAATACGTCACGCACCCTTTCTTCTGTCTTTGTGGCCGTCTTCATGCCTTCGTGACTTCGTGGTTCATTTCGCTCTTAGATTTCCATTTCTCGTCTTTCCCATCTGTGAAAATCTGTGCCCCATCTGTGGCCAAATCTCTCCTCATGCATTTTCTTGGCGTCTTGGCAACTTGGCGTTCATCACGTCTGCCCATGTCCGACGGCTGTTATCGGACTCAAGTTTCGTCCGCCAGTTGACCGACATGAAGACAGCACCCCGCGCGAGCGCCCGCGAAATTGTGGACGCCTGGGATGTGCGATGGCCAATGGAAGGGACGCTGTCATGAATGAGAATTGGACGACGATTGAGCAGGCCGCCGTGACGCTGGGGCTGAGCGTGCGGACGGTGAATCGGCACATCAACGCGGGCAAAATTCAGTCGCGCTTGAACGAGGGCCGACGGGAAGTGCTGATCGATAGCGCCATGACGGCGGGGGTCGTCGGACAAGCGGCAGTCGATGCCGAGCAGATCACCATCGCCGACCAGTTGGCACGGACCGACGATACGGTCGATTACGAAACCGTCCTGGCGTTGGCCGACAATGCGGCGGACAAGGCGGAACTCGCCGTCTCGGCTTATCAAACGCTCGCCCTTCATTCCGAAGAGCGTGTCCGCACGACCCGCCGGCTGTCGTACGCGGCGTGGTCGCTGGTGGCGATGCTGGCCGTCGTCGCGATCGTGTCGGTCGGGTGGACGAGCAGCAAGCTGACCCGGGCCGCCGTTGAAACTGAACACCTCGAGCAACAGGTCACAACCGCTGCGGCGCAGGCCAATCAAGCGGACAACGAGTGCGACGACCTCCGCCGGGCCTTGGCCGATGCGCGTGAACATGCGGCTCGCGCCGAAGGGCGACTCGCCACCTACACCGAAACCCGTCAGGCGACGCCGACGACGCGTCCGACACTGTCGGACCGCATCGCGTCGATTTTTGAAGGAAACTGACGGGCGACACGATTCATTTGTGAAGGAGGGCCCGGCGGAGTCCGTGCCCTCTTTTATGGTGTGCCGGGTCTATCGGCCGAATCAGGACGCCATCAATTCCAATACCCGCACCACACCGCGCGTGTGATTTTTGGCGTCCACTTTTGGCCGGACAACGATGTCCACGTCCATTTCCAGCATGTTGAGCAGCCCCAGTAGTCGGTCAACGGTGTAGCCGGTGAAGCGGCCGTTCATCAGCTTGGACACGTCCGGCTGGCTGACCCCGAGCCGCGCCGCCGCCTTCGTCTGCGTCAACGACATCGATTTGATGCGGTTGCGGAGCTGGCGCGTCAGTTCGGCTTTTACTTCCAGCTCCGCGGCCTCGCCGCCGAAGCCCAAATCGGCAAACACATTGCCGCTGCCCCGCGTGACGGCGATTTCTTTCGTGGATTTGGACCGGGTCGATTTCATTTCGCGCCTCCGCTTTGTCGCGCCTTGTAATCCGCCTCGGCCACCTTCAGCCGGATTTCGATCAGTTCGATTTCGGGCTTCGGCGTTTTAATGCCCGTTTTCGATTTTTTTTTGAACGCGTGCAACACATAAACGGCATTGGCAAACCGCACCGTGTAAACTGCGCGATACGTGTCGCCCTGGTGATCTTCGACCACTTCAAGGACGCCGGCTCCCTTGAACCCCTTCAACGGTTTGGCAGACGAATGCTTGTCGCCCTTCTGCGCGAAATAGAGGGCATAGCCCACCTCGCGCCGAACCGCGTCGGGGAAGTCCACCAAGTCATTCTTGCTGCGCGCAATCCAATACACTGGCTTCGATGGTCCGGTTTTTTCATCGGCCATTATAGTAAATATACCATAATTTGTTTTTGATCACAATTATTTGTCCTGCCTCTCGGTCTACGACGTGGGTGCCAATAAGGGTGTCAGCTCTTTCACTCATCAGGGGCGTTATACCTCAATTCGGCTTCCGTTCGGATACAATCGCCGGTTCACGACGAACTTGTTGGCAGACATGAGCACGACGCTCCAGGACATCCTCGGCCCCGAAGGCGCGATCGCCCGGCGGCTCGGCGAACGGTACGAGTTTCGGCCGCAGCAGCTCGAGATGGCGTCGGCCGTCGAGCGCGCGATGCGCGACGGGCACCATCTTCTTGCGGAAGCGGGCACCGGCGTCGGAAAATCGTTCGCGTACCTGCTCCCGGCGATCGATTACGCGGTGAAGTATAAAAAACGTGTCGTCGTCTCGACGCACACGATTTCGCTGCAAGAACAGCTCATCGACAAGGACATCCCGCTCCTCCGCGCGATCTATCCCGACGAGTTCACGGCGGTCCTCGTGAAAGGGCGGAGCAACTACCTCTGCCAACGCCGGCTCGAGCAAGCCCGCGGGCGGCAGGCCGTTTTGTTTGACGACAACCGCCAGTTGGAATCGCTCTGGACGATCGAGGAATGGGCGCAGAAGACGACGGACGGCTCGCTCGCCGACCTTCCGAACGTCCCGCAGCCGGGCGTGTGGGACAAGGTGTGCGCGGAGCACGGCAACTGTCTCGGGAAACGCTGCAAATTTTACGAAGGGTGCTTCTGGCAATCCGCCAAACGGCGGATGAACACCGGGAACATCCTGGTCGTGAATCACGCCCTGTTTTTCTCCGACCTCGCGCTCCGCGCTGCGGGCGTGAACTACCTGCCGAAGTATGACGCGGTGGTGCTCGACGAAGCCCACACGCTCGAAGACGTCGCCGGCCAGCATTTCGGCCTGGAGGTCAGCGAAGCCGGCATGCGTTATCAGCTCCGCCACCTCTACGACCCCAAGCGCGGCAAAGGCTTGCTCAACACCCACGGCGCCCGGGCCAACGCCGCGATCGCGGACGTCATCGAGCTTCACGAGCGCGTCGAATATTTCTTCGACCGGTGCGTCGACTGGCAGCAAGAGCACGGCAGGTCGAACGGGCGGGTGCACGAATCCAACTTCGTCGCCAACGACGTCTCGCCCAAGCTGCGCGACCTCGCGTTGCACATGAAAGAGATGATGACGAAGGTCGACGACGAAGACGAGGTGGCCGAAATCGGCAGTCTGGCGGACAAGGTGTCGGTCATGGGCCTGACGCTGGAAGCCGTCCTGTCCCACGGTCTGGAAGACGCCGTGTACTGGATGGAAATTGCCGACAAGACGCCGCGAAAAGTGACGCTGAAGGCCGCGCCGGTGAACGTCGCCGAAGGACTGAAGCGGCACCTGTTCGACAAGCTGCACAGCGTGGTGATGACGAGCGCGACGTTGTGTACGAGTGGCACGGGCGACCAGCCCGTGGCCTCCGGACGGAAAAAACATGGGCTGGTAGCCCATGCCACGGGAGGGGCTGACCCGTTTTTGTATATCAAATCCCGCCTCGGCGCCGACGACGCCGAGACGCTCGCGCTCGGGTCGCCGTTCGATTACCAAAGCCAAGCGACGCTTTAT
>JBKJRK010000199.1:0-24710 GCA_046593135.1 Tepidisphaeraceae bacterium
GTCGGAGGCGTTGAACGCCGTAGGGGACGTAGGCGATCACAACACCGGACACGAGGCCGACGACGTGTGCCGCGTTGGCAACGTTGCCGAGGAATCCGGGCACCATGCAGAGCACGAGCCAGACCATCATGATGAAGACCGTCTGCTGGGCCACGGCGATGCCCAGGTGCGGCTGGAAGCGACCTTTCATCCAGGCGTAGCCGAACAGTGCGTAAACGACGCCCGACATCCCGCCGAAGCCCGGCCCGTCCCAGAAATATTGCGCGAGATTCGAGGCCAGGGCGCTGGCCAGCACGAGGCCGAGAAAGCGCAGCCACCCGCGACGCGTCTCGATCATGGCGCCGAGGTCCAGCAGCCAGATCATGTTGAAGATGAGGTGAAAGGCGTGGAGGTGGAGAAAAATGGGTGTGATCAGACGCCAGACCTGGCCGGTTGAGAGAACTTCCGGCAACGTGCCCCAGCGACCGTAATCAGGATTGCCGGGAATGCGGTGCGGCGGAACGATCCGAATGGCATCGAGCACAGGGCCATCCTGTTGGCCCATCCTGGTTCCCAGCGACAGAAGCACGCTGGCGAGAACCAGAACGATCGTTACCGGCTGCATGAACCGCGCCGGCTGGGCCCAGCTCGTGCGCACGTCGACGTGCTGTTTCCGGAGCTTCGCCTCGGCCTTGGCGGATTGTTTGCGGATTTTCTCGGCGTGCTTGTCGGCGTCGTAGCGGGCGTCGCTCGGGTTGGCGCGGAACTGGTCGAGTTCGGCCCGGCCGCGGTCGAGCAGGTCGTCGTTTTCGATCCACACCTCCCACGCGCCGCCGGCCGTCTGCTCGACGTGATTCTTAACGCCCTGCGTCAGCAGATAATTGCCGAACCGCTCGGCGTCCGGCTCTTCGTTGATGAACCCGATCTGTCGCATGGTGGCAGAGCGTAGCGGGTCAGGCGGGATTCGTCAGGGGCGCGTCGTCCGATGGCGCGGACCAAGATACTTTCACTGCCCGGATGGCCATGAACATCGGCAACTCTTTCCGGGCCGCATTCTCGGCGGCGGCGCGGGGGCCGCTGGTGCTGGTCTTGTGGCTCGGCCATTCCTCAATCGAATCAACCAGCAGCCCCGCGTTTCGAAGGGCTTTCACGTACGCCTCGATGGGCTTGTGGAACGTCCAGGTGTATTGATCGGGGCTTTTGCCGGGGTGCGTGACGATCGGCGTCTTGCGCGGGAGCAGGTATCGATCCACACGCCGGTACTGCACTTTCTGCTGGTCATCCCAGCCCCAACTCGATTCCTTCGCGCCGCGGAAGCACGGGTGCATCATGACGATGACGAGCCTTCCCCCCTGCCGCAGCGCGCGGGCGACGCCGGTAAAAACAGGCTGGATCGGGTTGATGTTCTGGACGGCCAGCACGCAGCTCGCGGCGTGGAAATAGTCGGCCGGGAGACGTTCCAACTCCCGCGCGTCGCCGACGCGGTAGGCGATGTCCGCCGGCCCCCGCTCGCGCGCCGCACGGACAAGTTCCGCCGCGGCGTCAATGCCGGTGACTTGAACGCCCCGCTCGTTCAGGATGCGGCACAGCACGCCCTGACCACAGGCAACGTCGAGCGCTTTCTCGCCCGGCTTCAGCGCCAGCAGCCGGAGCACGCCGGGCAGAACGACCTCGCGGTGGTACTCGCTTCCCGATTCTCCGACGAGCTTGTCGTACCACGCGGCGACGTCGCCCCAATCCGTGGTCTTCGCGGCCGGACGGGCGCCGACTGGTTTTGATTTGCCCTGACGATTCACTAGCTATACCTCGGGCAGTCCGGACACGATCAAGAAAAACGCAAACGCCTCGGTTGTCGCGAAACAACCGAGGCGTCGCTGTGAATGACCCTGACGGGAATCGAACCCGTGTCGCGGCCTTGAAAGGGCCGTGTCCTAACCGCTAGACGACAGGGCCGTCCCATGTGTGGCAACGAGCGGCCGGCTAGGAGGTGCAACAGTATGCAGAGCGGCGGGCGTGAGTCAATGCTGCGGCGTCGCCGGAGAAATCGGCGGCCAAAATCGCGGCGGATGTGCCAGTGACGGACGGATAACGGTATCCTCGGTTCCCATGCTGCATTATTTCAAATTCCGGCAGGACCTGCTGGCCCCGCGGGCCGCCAAGGACGTGTATGTGAAGCGCAAGGCGGGCAAGGGGTGGCCCGAGGAATGCCCGCCGATCCGGGCGGCCAACGCGTTCGGGTTCGATCTGCTCGCCAATTTCGACGTCACGTTCGTCCGCGGGCGAGCCGGTTGGCGCGTCGAGGACGATGTCGTTCTCGCCAGCGATTTCGACTGGGCCGGCCACGACGGCGCCGAGGGCAAGCCGCTGACGCAGCAGTACGCGTGGTTTTGGGAAAAGGGGCAGAAGCTTCCCCACCCGATCAGTGACAACGTCTATGAGCAGATTCGCAACCAGGTGAAAATCTCGACCTACCTGTTTCTGAAGACCGACCCGAACGAGTTGATCCTGTTCACCGACGTGCCAAATCTTGTCCGCCCGTGGCGTGCGGTGACGGCACTCGTGGATCTCGATTGGTATCCCGCCAGCTATCCCTGGCACGTCGTGCTGGAACTCCGCCCGGCGGAAAAACGGGTGACCATTGCCAGGGGCGAACCGCTGTGCCGCGTCATCCCGCTCCGCCGAGACACCTATTTTGCCGAGCAGATGACGCCCCACGCCTTCGACGACTTTTTCGCGCGTGGGCAGCAATGGCTTACCGCGCACGGGCAGGTACAGCATGAGGGAACGGTCGACATCACGCGCACGTATGTCCGCCAACAACTCAAATCTCGGTTTGTGGTGATGGAATGATGCCCGCCTTATTACGGGTGGATCAGAGTCCACGACGCCGTCACGTGTGACACATCTCACAACAGGCTTTCCTTTGCGGCGGGGGTTTCGCTAGTTTGTTGCGTCCGATAAAACAAGTTCCATGACGTGCTTAATGCGGTTATAATCCGTTGCGCGTCTTTTGGTGCGTCCCCCACGACGTATTTGACCGCGTTCCAATTCCGTGCCAGCCGCCTTGGGGGAAACGCGCTATTCGACAGAGGCGTTCGCTGACGTAATGCGGACGCGCCAATTTGTACTGGAGGACGTGTCATGCCTGGTCGCTGCAACTTGCTCCTCGCCGGACCGATGCTCTTGGCGTGCCTGGTTGTTGGATTTCCGTCGGAATCGGAAGCGCGGGCTAAGCTCGCCGCCGAAGACGATGACTTCAGCCGCCCGGCGGACACCCGCCGTGCGCGGGACGCACGCCGCGATGTGGACGCGCGCGACGGTCGGATGATCGACGATCGCGACGACGAACAGGATGACCGGCAACGGCGGCGCGGATCGTCGAGCGACCAGGACTGGTTCCGCGATCCCGGCTACTACGGCTACGGCAACTTTCCGTCCAATGAGGTGCGCGACGCAGTCGTCGCCAACGCCCGAGCCGCCACGGCCCGGGCCATTTTTCGCCGCGCGGAAAACGCGCTGAGTTCGGCGGTTCGCACGACCGTCCGCACGTTCGAGAACTCCACTGAACTCTCCGCGGCTCGCAAGACCGAGAAGGAGGCCTACGAGGCCTACGCGGCGGCGCGCCGGCGGGCGCTCCAATCGGTTCTTGAAGATCCAAAATACCGCGCGATCATGTCGCTTCGTCAGGAGTTGAGCGACCAAATCTCGTACAGAAAGGTGAACCGCGCCGTTGACGAGCGCACCGACCAGCAAGTCATGGACGACGTGATGTCGCTGGCCACGCTGAAGATGAATTACGCGGCCGACGCCCGCGAGATGGAGAAACTGGCGCTCGACACCAACGCCGAAGCCAAGGACGCGCAGGCGAAATTCCGCCAGGCGTCGTCGCGCGTGTCGGATTTGAAGCATGACTTCGACGACGCCTTGCGGAACGACCGCGACCTGCTCGCCGCCCGCCGTAACCTCGAAGACGCCCGCATTGCCCGGCTTACCGCAAGCGCCTACCTCAAAGGCGCCGCCAACGCCGCCGAAGAGGCGATGGACTTTGCCTATTACCTCAACCGCTACTCCCGCTACAACGGCGCCGGGTACCGCGACTATCGCGACTACTACCCCTACGGATCCCAATATCCCTACGGAGGGTATTGATCGTCTTGGACCGCCAAATTCGGATTGGGGCCTTTGAAAAAGCTCGGGCGCGGGTTTCCGACCTGTGTCTTACGTGAGAAACGCGGGGTTGGAAACCCGTGCCGCGCACCAAATCAAATGGGTCGACCAGTAGACTTCCGTTCACGTCGTTAGTGCCGTCGCCAGCCACTGCGATGCGTCTCCCACGAAATAGGGCGGGAATCTGCAAGGGATCGCAGCGATTGACCGTGTGCGTATCTCTTTGCGGTTGATACGATGCCGCCTCCACCGATATGGGGCAGTTCCCACGCATCTTCGGCACGAAGGAGTGGAAGTGACAGAGAGTGTAGTCGTTTGGACCGGCAAGGATGACAGCGTCGCGGCTGGCGAGGCGCTAGGCGCGCAAATACGCGACGGGCTCCACGGTCACCCGCCTGACGCCGTCATCCTCTTCATCTCTCCTAAGTACGATGCGCCGGCCTTGCTGCGTGCCGTGGAAGCGGCTTGTGAACCGAAAGTCATGATGGGCTGTTCATCCGCCGGAGAATTTACGAGCGAGGGTAACGGGGTCGGGCGTGCGTCGGCGGTCGCGATTCGCTCGACGGAAATGCAATTCGCCTGTGGCCTGGGTCGGGGAATTCAAAGCAACCGGCGGTCGGTCGCGGCGGACGTCGTGTCCGCGTTTCGCGGCGCGGGAAAGCAAGGCGCGGGCTATAGCTCGGCGTTGCTTCTCACAGACGCCTTGGCGGGACACGCCGACGAGTTGATCGAAGAACTGACGTTGGCGACCGGCGGCAATTACCAGTTCTTCGGCGGTGGCGCTGGAGATGACGCAAACTTCCGCCGCACTCAGGTGTTTTGCGGCAGTGAACTCGCGTCCGACGCCGCGGTGGCGCTTGAGATTCTCTCGACAAAGCCGATCGGGGTGGGCGTTCGCCACGGTTGGCGGCCTGCGGGACAAGCGATGCGCGTGACTGAATCGATCGGGGGCAGGCTGATGAGCCTAAACGCCGCGCCGATCCTGGAAGTGTTTGCGGAGCACGCCGCCGCCACGGGGCAACAATTCGACGTGACGAATCCGATCGCATTTTTCCTGCACAACATCATCGGGATTGAAACCGGACAGGGGTACAAGCTTCGCGTGCCGCTGGCGATTAACGAGGACGGCTCGGTGTCGTGCGCCGCGGAGATTCCGACGGGCGCCACCGTGTCCATCATGACCACCGACGTCGCATCCGCCGGCGAAGCTGCCGCCACTGCCACGCGAGACGCCATTTCACGGCTCAACGGCAACAAGCCGGGGGTCGCGTTGTTTTTCGATTGTGTTGCGACCCGGCTGCGCCTCGGCCGGGACTTCGGCTCGGAACTCAAGGCTGTGGAAGGCGTGCTCGGGTCCACGTCATTTGCCGGCTGCAACACGTACGGCCAAGTCGCCCGCGCGGAAGGCCAGTTTAGTGGATTCCATAACTGCACCGCAGTCGTCTGTGTCCTCCCCGGCTGAAGGATCGGCTGACGCGGGCGAGTTTTTCGAACTCTCCGCGCGGCTTTCCGATCCTCATCGCCGCGGCGGCGCCGCGCGCGGGCTCGCCCGATTGGCCGGCGCCGAAGACCTGATCATTTTCGTCAGGGACGCAGAAATCGGTGTCCTCCTGCCGGCGCCGGGGTTTCGGCAGACGCTTCCGGACGCCCGCCGCTGGCAAGCGTTTCTTGCGGGTATTTCGTCCGCCTCGCCTGCATCGGGCACGCTGCCCTACCCGTCGAGCGGCAGCCTGTCGGCGGCGTTGGGAGTTGGGGCGGCGGACGGATCGGTGCTCGTCCTTCTGGGCGGTAAGCCGGACCTGACGACCGCGATGATGATCCGGCACATTCTCCCGATCCTCGCCGCCGCATTTCGGGGCGAGCAGGCGGCCCAAGCCGCCGAAGGCCATGCCGCGGTCGCACGCGAGGCGGCGGGGCAATCGGCGATTTTGGCCGCCTCGCTCGAAAACGCCCGCCACGCACTGCATTCCGCCCTGGCAGTTGCGGAATCGGCAAACAAGGCGAAGGACCAATTCCTCGCCGTCCTCAGTCATGAGCTTCGCACCCCTTTGGGTCCCGTCCTGACGACCGCGAGCGCGCTGCTCTCCGGCGGAACGCTATCGCCCGACCTGCGCGAGTCGCTGGAGATGATTCGGCGCAATACCGAATTGGAAGTCCGCCTCATCGACGACCTGCTGGACCTCACGCGCGTCGCAAACGGGAAGATGGCGCTGAACCTCGACGTCGTGGACGTTCACGTCGTGATCGAACAAACGCTGGAAATCTGCCGGAGCGACATCTACCGCAAACGCCTCACTGTCACTCCCTCACTGAACGCGACGCGGCGTCACGTCGCCGGCGACGCGACACGCTTGCAGCAAGTCCTATGGAACCTGATCAAGAACGCCGTCAAGTTCACTCCCGAGGCCGGATCGATAGAGGTCTTGACTGCCAACGAGGACGGGCGGATTCGAATCGACGTGCGCGACTCGGGCATCGGCATCCCCGCGCTGTTTCTCGCAAAAATATTTGACGCGTTCGAGCAGACGGGCGAAGGCGTTACCCGCCGTTTCGGCGGGATGGGACTGGGCTTGGCGATTTCAAAGGCGCTGGTTCACGCGCACAACGGCCAGCTCGTTGCAACCAGTGCCGGAGCCGGGCAAGGCGCCACGTTTTCCGTCACGCTTGACGTCGCGCCTGAGCCGATCCTTAGACCGACCTCAAAGCCCTCCGAAAACGCGAAGGGCAAAGCGCGAGGGCTTCGGCTCCTGCTCGTGGAAGACCACCGGGACACCGCGATTGTCATGTCGCGCCTACTGAAAAATCTGGGGCACGAGGTGGTCACCGTCGGGTCGATCAGTGCCGCGTTGCAGGTCGTCGAGCAGCAGACATTTGACCTGCTGCTCAGCGACCTCGGCCTACCAGACGGCAGTGGACTGGACTTGATGGAGCAGATGCGAGACCGCTACGGCCTGGCCGGAGTGGCCATCAGCGGATACGGCATGGAGGCGGACCTGGCACGAACGAAGGCCGCGGGCTTTATGGCGCACCTTACGAAGCCCGTAAACTTTCAAATGGTGCAGTCGCTGCTGTCTCAGTTTGCCGCACGATCACTTCGGGAATGATACAAGCGGCGGGGTGTCCGCGGGTTCAACGCCCGCGTTTTCTTCCGCGCTGGTTGCGGCCTTGACCCCCTCGCGCGTCTTTTTTAACCGGATTCTTGAGCTTGCCCCCGCCCCTGCGCTGGTGGGGCTTCTTGCCGGGTTTGCCACCCGCACCCTGCTGCTGCGGATCGGTCGGGGCGTCGGGCCGGGCGCCGCGGCCGATGACTTCACGGACGGACAGGTCCAGTTCCCGCCGGGCCGTGTCGACCCGGGCGACGAGCACGCGGCACACGTCGCCGATGGCGATCTTCTGACCGGTGCGCTGGCCGCGGATGGAACCGGACCGTTCGTCGACGTCCCACCAGTCGTCCATCAGGTTTTCGTAGCGGATCAAGCCGTCCACGAGGTACGGCTGAATCTGAATGAAGATGCCGAAATTCGTGATGCCGGTGACGACGCCGGTGAATTCGGCGCCGATGTGCTTCTGCATCAGCTCGAGCAGCTTGACCTGCCGCAGCTCGCGCTCGGCGTCTTCGGCGCGGCGTTCCGTGAAGCTGATCCGCTTGCCGATTTCAACCAGCTCGTCATACGTCGGCACGTCGTCGAGCGTGAACTTCTTACGCTTCTTGCCCCGCTCGCCGCCGGTGTTATTCCGGGCAGCAAAGTAGGCGTCGAGCAGGCGGTGAATGGTGAGGTCGGCGTAGCGACGGATCGGGCTCGTGAAGTGGCAGTAGTGCTCGCTAGCGAGCGCGTAGTGCCCAATCACTTCCGGCGAATACTCCGCGCGCGTCAAACTCTTCAATACCGCCAGGCTAATGGCGAACGACTCAGGCTTGCCCTTCACGCTGGCGAGCAGTTGCTGAATGGCTTTTCGGTCGAGGTCCTTCGGCAGCTTGAAGCCGGCGATCTGCACGAAGTTCCGCAGCTTTTCCGAACCCGAAGCCTCGGGCGTCGGGTGCGTGCGGCGGAGAAACGGGACGTCCACCGAATCCAGCACGCGGGCGACGGCTTCGTTCGCCTCGACCATGAACATCTCGATCAACGTGTGCGTGAAGCTCGCGTCTTCCGGAACCGCATCCACCACCCGGCCTTCTTCGTCGAGCTTGAGCTCGACTTGCGGCAGGTCGAGCACGAGCTGTCCCTGCGCGAGGCGGCGCTGTTGCAGCCGTTTGGCGAGGGTGTTCATCTGGCCCAGCAGCTCGACGACTTCGCTCGGGTAATCACTGATTTTCTTCGGGCCGTCGGGATGCGGAATCTCGGCCGCCCCGTCAATGATCGCCTGGGCCTCGCGGTAGCGCAGGCGGGATCGGCTGTGGATGATCGTGTTGGCAAATTTGGCGGTAACGGGCCTGGCGTCTTCGTCGTAGGTGATGAACGCGCTCTTACAGAGACGCGGCACGCCTTCCTGGAGCGAACAGACCCCGTTGGACAGCATCTCCGGCAGCATCGGGATCACGTGGCCGGGGAAGTAGGCGCTGTTGCCCCGGGCCGCGGCTTCGAGGTCGAGCGCGGAATCTTTGGGGACAAAGTGCGACACGTCGGCGATGTGAACGCCGAGTTCCCAGTAGCCGGTGTCCTCGCGGCGGCGCAGGCTGATGGCGTCGTCGTAGTCTTTGGCATCATCGGGGTCGATCGTACAGACGACGTCGTCGGTCATGTCGATGCGCGTCGCACGTTCTTCCTCGGGGTCAAACGAATCGAGCGATTCCCGCGCCTGGGCCAACACCTCCTCCGGAAACGGCCCCGGCAGGTTGTGCTGGATGATGATGCTCTTGAGGTCGACGTCTTTCTCCCCGGCCGTGCCGAGCACTTCGGTAATGACGCCTGCCGGCCGCTGGTCGCGCGAGGGGTATTGCGTCATCTCGATGACGACTTTCGTACCTACCTTGATGTGCCGGCTGGCGGCGTCGGGCGCGAGGATGGGTTCGGTCAGGGTATTGCCGTCGGGCATCACGACCCAGTCGCCGCGAATCTTCGCCAGCGAGCCGACGAAACGCTTCTGCGTGCGCTGGAGAATCTCCGTGATGCGCCCGCTGTGCATGGGCTTGCCGTCGCGCTGGCCCCGGCTGGTGATCTTGGCGCGGACGACGTCGCCGGTCATGGCGCCGGCGTTGTCGCCTTCGGGAATGTAGAGGTCTTCGTGACTCGTCGAGTCCGTCGGCACGACGAAGCCGAACCCGCGCTTGTTGTGACGGTAGTTGCCGGTGAACTCGTCATTCCGCTGCGTCTGGGTCGACGGCAGCAAAACGGTGCCGGCGACGCCGAGCACGACGCGTCCTTCCTGCATCAGCTCGCGCAGGGCGTCACGGAACGCGTGGTAGTCGTGGTCGTCGTTGAGGTTCAGTTCGCGGGCCAGCCCGCGGGGCTTGGTCGGACGATACTGCTCCGACTTCAAAAGAGAGAGGATACGGCTTTGCAGAGGATCTGCCATGATCGAGATACTTTCCGGCGGCCCAGCGCGTCGCGCACTCCCCGTGCGGCGGGCGGCCAAAGCGGGAATCTAAGCCCGCTTTACAAACAGTGTGGCTCATTAAATCGCGGTGGAATCAATTCCACAACGCAGGATCAGTTAGACGGCCGGCTCACTCGCGAAGACCCTGCGACACATTGGGGAGGGGAAATCGAGACAGGACAGGCGTGTCAAACAACTGCTACTGAGTATATCGGCTTCGCACGGGGAGTCAATGAGTGGCGTTTTTCGTCTGATTTTGGCGTTCCGTCGTGCTATACTCTCTTCGCACACATCGCGTCTCAAGGAGCCGACTCATGGCCATTCTGCTTCGCCGCGGCGTTTTGCCTCTCCTTGCCATCCTGTTCGTCTCATCCGGTTTCGTCCGGGCTGCGGACGTTTTGGAGCCGGAGAAGTTCGTCCGCTTCATCGACGAAAAAGGCGGCGGGCAGCTCGAAACCGCGGTCGTCACGTACAAGAACGAGGCCGGCGTCGAGTTGAAGCTGGTCTCAGCGATTCATATCGGCGAGCGGTCGTACTTCGAGGGCCTCGCGAAAGACTTCGACGCCGAAGACGCGGTGCTCTATGAGCTCGTGAAGGAGAAAGGCGCAGACCTGCCCGGCCCCGCCGCGATCCGCCGGAAGGCGGAGGCGGGCGAAGGCGGCGGACACCCGATCGGCGAACTACAGCGGTTCCTCAAGAGCACACTCAACCTCGAATACCAACTCGACATCATCGACTACACGAAGAAGAACTTCGTCCACGCCGACATGGACCGCGAAGCGTTCGAGAAGGCCCAGGCCGCACGCGGCGAATCGTTCGAGACAATGATGCTCCAGCAACTCATCGCCGCGATAAGAAAACCCGCGCCGGAGCTGGCCGGCGGCGACGACCCGGAAAAAATGCTGCGCAGCCTCGTGAAGGTCATCACCCGCCCGGACATGGAGCGTCAGGTGAAAACGTTTCTCGCCAGGCAGGTGGACCAGATGCAGGACGCCGCGATGGGATTGGACGGCCCCGGCGGGTCGGTCATCCTCACCGAGCGAAACAAGGCGGCCGTGAAAGTGCTGAAAGAAACGGTGAAGGCCGGGAAGAAAAAGGTCGCCGTGTTCTACGGGGCCGCCCACATGCCCGACCTCGCCAAGCGCGTACGCGAAATGGGATTCAAACCCGCCGGTCCGGTCGAATGGAAGCAGGCGTGGGATTTACGCATCCGCGCCGATCAGCCGTCGGCGATCGAGCAACTTCTCAATGACGTGATTGATGCGCTTGATGAACCCGAAGAGCCTGCCAATCCGAACGGGCCGGTGTGATTACGGATGTTGGCGAGCCGTGGCGCGGGCGAGACGCCCGCGCCACGAATAAACAGCCGTTGTAGCTGGAAGCCCTCCACTTCCTACCCCTCAACGACGCTCTTTTCGATCGGCTCGACCGTTACGCCCTTCGAGCGGACGAACTCCATCGCCGCCTTCACGTCAGCTTCCGGCCCGCTGAGCAGAACGGCCATGATGCCGATCTCGTTGTTTACGCTCGCCTGGCGAATGTCGAACATCACGTTCGGGTACGTCCGGCTCATCTGCCAAATCACCGGCTGCTCGACCTGGGACCGCGTCGGGAAGGTGAACCAGCAGCGTTTAGAGTAGGAGTCAGCCATAAAGTTTCAGGTGCGAATGAGTGATGAGGACTGAGTTGAAGAACCGGCACTCAGCCCTCAGTACTCAGTCCTCATCACTTGTTTATTTCCCGCCCGCAATCGCCGGGACGATGCTGATCTCGTCGCCTTCCTTCACCGGCGTTTCGAGCTTTTGCAGGTGGTGGATATTTTCGTCGTTGAGGAAGACGTTGACAAAACGGTTGAGCTGCGCCGGGCCTTTGAACAGGCGGGTTTCGATGCCGGGGGCCTTGGCCTTGAGGCTGTCGAGGACCGCGGCGATCGTGCCGCCGTCGGCTTCGATGACGGCGACGCCGTTGGTAAAGTTGCGCAGGGGGGAGGGGATTCGGACGCGTACGCTCATGGGTCGTTTCCTGTCTTCTTGTCTTTGCCGTTTTGCTTTGCGGCCTGCTTGCCGCCGGCGGACTTCTTCTTATCGCCGGCGCCTTCAGCAGATTCGCTCACGCCGGCGGCGTCGAGCAATACTTTGTGGAGGTCGCTCAGCTTCTTCTTGGTCAGCAGCGTGTCGGTGTCCGTGACCCACGCCAGCTTGCCGCGCCGCAGGCCAGCGGACTTATAGTATGGCGGGCTTTCGACGAACCGCAACTTGCCGAACAACTCCCCCACCTCACGGACCTCCGCCTTCGTCGGGCTCCCCGCCACCGCCCAGCTTTTTAGATCGGTTGATAGCGCCTCGGCGAGCGCGTCCTTCTGCGCCCCGAGCGCGATCCGTGCCGCCGCGTCGCGTAGGCCGGCGACAAGCTTCTCGCGCCCGAGCGGGAGCCGGCGATACAACTCGTCACGGTACGCGACAACCGGGTGATCGGCCTCGAAGGCGCGGTTTGCGGCTTCTTCGAGCTTTTCCGTCAGCGCCACATCGTCCTGCGACCGCGCGCCGGAAAGCAAGCCGTCCAGCAGCTTCTGCTCCTGCGGCGACATCGCGTACCGCCGGTTCGGCACTGGCGACCGCTCATAAACCTTTGCCAGCCGCTGCGCAGTGGATTCATCCAACTGCGCCGGCAACCCCGACAGCAGTTGCCATTTGACATACGCCGCCTGCCGATTGTCGCCGGGCAAAGGCTTTTCCAACGCGATGAGCAATGCGTCGGCCGGAATCGCTGACGGATCCTTGAAATAATCGCAGGCGATGCGGACCGGTTCGGCGGACGCTTTTTTCGTATGTGCTGCGTATTCCCGTTTGAGCTCCGCGACGGCGCTTTCGATGAGAGGCGACTTCCCGGCTGACTTCTGCGTCGTGGGTGCGGCGGCGAGAGTCAGTGCGAGCAATAATACCCCTGCCGTCATGCCGGTGAGGCGTCGCAATCCCCTTTGCATGACACAATACTCCCGACATTAGCCGCTTACCGCAAGTGCTTTTCGGGACATGGTACGCTGGGGTTTAGGCTTCGAGATGAAGAATCCCCGTCGGTCGTGGCGTTGCGGGTTGAACGTGCTCGAAAAAAGACGTGTTACTCAGCCCAAAATCGAAAACGTGCCGACACGCGGTCGGCGGCCGAGGGTTTGCCTGAGCGTGATGAGCGCCGAGCGTTGCAGCAACTGGCCGCGCGACTGCTGCGTCACAGCCGTCGCGTAGTCCGTGTCGCGGATCATCGAGACGGCTGATAGCAGTTGCTCGCGTGAAGAGGCAATGCCAGTGAGGCGGGGGTGAAGCGTGTACTTGTCGAAAGCGCCGAGTGTCGCGCGGCGGATGCCGGCGTCGTTGATCGCTTGATCAATGACTTCGCCCGCGCTGCCAATATTCTCGCCAAGCGTGCTCAGGGATTTACCACTCTTGAGGTCTGCCAACGTGTACGTCGTGGCTCCAACAACCGTCGTTCCGAGGTTGGCGGCGGCAACGCTGTCAATGGCGAATGACTTGCCGGAAGCCGAGAGCGTCGCGCTGCCGTCAAGTAGTTTCCGGCCGCCAAACTGGGTGGTGGCGGATAGCCTGTCCACGGTCGAGAGGATCGAGTCAATCTGAAGCTGATTGGCCGACTTCTCTTCGGCGCTGAGCCCGGACGTGTTCGCGTTGGCGTGGACGAGCGACTTGGCCTCCGTGAGCAGGCCGGAGACCTGGCCGAGCGCGCCGTCCGCGGCTCCGGCCTGATACGACGCCCGCTCGTTCGCGGACGTTTCCGCGTCGAGCACGGCCAATGTCATGCTCAAACTCTCCGAAGCGATCATTCCGGCCGGGTCGTCCGAAGCGCGATTGATTCGCAACCCCGTCGCCAGTTGGGCGAACGACTGGGCTCGCCGCTGCGAGTTCAATCGATACGCCCGTTGGGCTTGGAGCGAACTAATGCTGGATGTAATGCTTCCCGTTCCGCCAAACACGATGTCTCCCTTTGTTCTCAGGGAACCATCTGATTGGTACGGTACGGAAGCAAGCGAAAAGGTCCTATAACTGCGGATGACAACGTCCGCGGTCACGTAGCCGCGCGTGCCGGAATAAACTGGCCCGCATGAAGCGTCTGGGCAGCCGGGGCTGCGTCCTGCTGTTGTTCGATGAGTTTATCGAATTCGACCAGCTTCGCATCGATCACATGCGGGTACGGCAATTCATCCTGCACGACTTCCAGCGTCTTGAGCCCGTTGCCCGTGATGCAGACGACGATGCTTTCGTTTTTGGGGATTCGGCCCGACTGAATAAGCTTGATCGTCGCGGCGAGCGTGGTGCCGCCGGCAGGTTCGGTCCAGATGCCTTCGGTCTTGGCGAGGAGCTTGATGGCGTCGACGATCTCGCGGTCGGTGGCGCTTTCGCCCCACCCCCCGGACTCGGTAACGACTTGGTACGCGTAATACCCGTCGGCGGGGTTCCCGATGGCGATGCTCTTGGCGATCGTGTTGGGCTTCTGCGGTTCGATGATGTCGATGCCTTTGTGGATCGCCGTCACCACCGGGTTACAGCCCGCCGCCTGTGCGGAATAAATTTTCGGCTTGGTGTCTTCGACGAGACCGAGCTTGATGAATTCCTGGTACGCCTTGTAGATCTTCGGAAGAATCGTCCCGCCGGCGGTGGGGACGACGGTGTGCTGCGGGAGGCGCCAGCCGAATTGTTCGGCAATTTCGAAGCCGTAGGTTTTGGCGCCTTCGGTGTAATACGGGCGCAGGTTGACGTTGACGATGGCCCAGCCGTACTTGTCGGCAATTTCGGTGCAGAGGCGGTTGACGTCGTCGTAATTACCGCGGATGCGGACCATGGTGGGCCCGAAGACGAGCGAGCCGAGGACTTTCCCCTGCTCCAGGTCGTGCGGGATCATCACGTAGCATTTGATGCCGGCCATCGCCGCGTGGGCGGCCGTTGAGTTGGCGAGGTTGCCCGTGCTGGCGCAGCCGACGGTGTCGAAGCCGAACTCAATGGCTTTGCTAATGGCGACGGAGACGACCCGCTCCTTGTAGGAGTAAGTCGGGTAATTGCACGAGTCGTCCTTGATCCACAGATCCGTGCAGCCCAATTCCTTCGCCAACCGGTCGGCCTTCCGCAGCGGCGTGAAGCCGGAATGAAAACCCGTCTTCGGCGTGCCTTCGACGGGCAGCAGGTCTTTGTACCGCCAGAGACTCTTGGGCCCGCGTGCGATCGACTCGCGCGTCACGTTCCCGCGCATTTTCTCGTAGTCGTACTCAACCTCGTACGGTCCAAAGCACTGCTCGCAAACATGCACCGGCGACACTGGCACGCGGTGCCCGCACTCTTTGCACTTCAAGCCGAGAACGTAGCTCATAGTTGCTCCAAAGTTGCCGGTTGTCAGTTGCCAGTTGCAGTGAAGACTTTGCATTCACTGGCAACTGGCAACTGACAACCGGCAAGAAACAAAAAAGGCCCCTTCCCGTAAGAAGAGGCCTTTGAGCGTTCGCGCATAAAGCGTCTTCTTATCTTCCCCGTTTCCCTCGGCGTCATGCCGCGGGAAGAAACGGGCGGGAGTTAGCACCTAACTCCGACGAATTCGGAGCCGGTTGCTGTGGCGTCGACGGGCCCAACCCTCAGCCACTCTTGATAAGAAACGGTATTCGGTTTTGGAACATTCTTACGGCGTCGAGTTGTCCTGTCAACGACGGCTTGTAACAATCGGGCCTATGCCGGTGCCGTAAAATTTCGTAAGTATAGTCCAGATTCACCGTTGCAGTGGGGCGGTGAGTTCAGGACAATTTGGCCCAGAGGTTGACGCTATGTTTTCGGATACGTCATCATCGCCGCCGCGGCTCCTATTGTGTGACGACTCGCCCGTTGAACGTCTCGCATTGGCGCATCTCTTGCGCCGCAACGGTTACGTCGTCGACGAAGCCGGCGACGGCGAAGCCGCCATCCTGCACATCAAGCACCGCCCGGTCGATGCCGTGCTACTCGACCTCAACATGCCTGACGTCGACGGCTTTGGGGTTTTAGGCTATTTGCAGGAACACCGCCGAGCGCTGCCGGTGATTCTTTTGTCCGGCATGTCTTTGGACCGCATCCAACACAAGATCAAGGGCCTACCGTCGCCCGAATTACCCCCGCTGCTCATCAAACCGATTGACCCCGACCAGCTTCTAACCCTTCTGGACCTACAACTCAGCGGCCAACTCCCCACCACTGCCGAAGCCACCTCCGGCAACGGCAACGCTGGGGAGTAGCCCGAGCAAACCAGAGCATAGAAGATAGAGGACGGATGATAGCGCAAAGCAGGCTGCGCTACCGTCTATCTTCTATCCTCTATTTCCGTCTCGACGCGGCCGTCCGCCCTTTCACGCCTTGCCCATCAGATTCTTCACGATGAACAGCTCGAGGCCCTCATAGTCGCGGGCGTCGACGTAGCCTTGCCAGGCCTTGCGGTCGATGCCGTGCACGAGATCGACGAGCAGCAGGAAAATATCCTTCGAATGCTTGAGATGGAGGTGAGAGTTCTCGGCCTTCTGGGTGCGCATCGCCTTGACGTCGATACCGACGACGCCGCCGTCCTTGCCGTAGCCGTGGCGGACGAGAACATCGACTTGGTTGAAAGCCCGGCGGAGGTCAACCGAACCGAACGTCTTGTCCTGGTCGTACTTCAAGCCGTTCTGGTCGTTGAGGTGAACGCCCCACAGCTTGTCGTGGAATATGGCGTGGGCAAACTCGTCGCTCGGATCAAGATTGGCCAGAATCGCGTGGGCCGATTCGATCAACACGCCGACCCGCTTGGGATCCCGGCTCTTGTACGCCAAGGCGATAAAGTGCCCGGTGGTCGGGGCATACATGAGGTCCATCGGCTCGTTGGGCTTCATTTCGCCGAGGATGCGGATGTCCTTGTCGTACTCGAGCATCGTGTCGATGAACTCGAGCATGTAGCCGTAGGATCGGACGGCGTCCTTGCTCTCGCGGACGTAGGTGCCTTCGCGGGCGGGCCACCACACGAACCGGTCGGTGCCCAGAATGCGGGCGACGTCGATGTTGCGCTTGCCGCGCTCGATACCCCACTTGCGGTCTTCGGCGCTGTTGCTGGTGATCGGGCCGTCGACGCCGTGCGCGTCTTCCCAATGACGCGGCGCCGCGATCTCGGCCTTCAGGCCGTGGTCGTCGAGCAGTTTCTTGATTTCCTTGGCCTTGTTCTCGCGTTCGGAGGCGTTGAAGCCGTCCGGCACGGCGTCGTCGTCGTGGAACTGGACGTAGTCGAAGCCCATGTCCTTGTAGAGCCTCAGCTTGGCCGTGAACTCCCGCTCCGGCCGCACGGTCGGCCCGAACGGGTCGGCCCCGGCATGAAGATTCCACGGGCCGGCGGAAAACTTGAAGTCGCTTTTTTTGCTCCACTCATTTTGCAGAAGTTGCTTCGCCATACGTCTCCTATAGGTCCCTTCGTCTTCAAAAACGTGAGCCGGAGAATGTATGGCCAATTGCGGGGGAACGCCAGAGCGCTGCTTGCCGAACGTTGCTACCGCAGCACTACCAGGTCGATCACGCGCACCTCCGCACCTTCCCCCGCGCCGAACGGCTCGCCTCGAACGACGAGCCGCAGCGTATGCTTCCCGCGCGGCAGGAAGAAGTTATGAAAAACAGCCTCGCTGCCTTTGCGAAGCTTTTCGTCGGAACAGACGTCAACGGTCTTATCGAGTTTCCCGTCGATAAAGACGTCGGCCTTGCCGCCGTTGGGAAGGTACGGGCCGACGACGATCACGCCATTTCCCTCAAACTCGATGACCGCTTCCGCGCCTTTGGTTGACGCGACTTTCTCCGGGCCGCTTTTGACGGACGTGGCGTCTGTCCAGTCGCCGGTAAACGTCCAGCGCGGGTCTTGGCAGTTCACGCGCTCGACCGGAATTCCGACCCGGTCGAACTTTGGCAATTCCCCCGGAACAGGCGCCTGAGCGGGGATGTGCAGGATGCCGTCTTTGACGGAACCCCCGTTGCGTTTCGCGAGCTCAACGGCACGGGTGACAGTGTTTTCGACGATGGCGTTGAACGTCGTGCCGGTGTGTACGAACCGCTCGCCCCGAATCGGCGGCAGTTCTTCCAAGTATACCGGCGGAATGCCGCGTGTGCCGAACATGGCGCCGAGGATGCCGGCGGCGGTTGACGGATTGCAGTCCGAGTCCTGGCCGCAGCGGGTCGCGATCTCGATCGTCTTGGCGAACTCGCCGCCGCCATACAGCAGGCCGATGGCGACGTAGCCGCCGTTGACGCGGGCGTCGATGTTGAGCGGCGCGAGGGAGCCCATCGGGCAGCAGTCGTCCTTATCCCATTTGGCGTTCAGATCGCGCCAGGTTTTCTCCCAGTCGGTCGGGTTGGCTTTGTGCCACGCCAGCACGTCGCGAATGACCGCCGCGTAATCCGACTCCGGCGGCACCGACCGCAACCCCGCTTCCACAACCGCCCGCGGGTCGGTCTCGAAGAACGCCGCCGCGTACATTCCACTCACGAACGCGCCTGCGGGGATGCCCTGTCCCCATCCGATGACCACGCCCGCCTTTCGCGCGATCCGGCTGGCGTCGTTGGGCATGCCGGGACACATCAGGCCGATGAAGTCGGCGTCGATCTGGAATGAGATGTCGTTGAAATGGGCGTTGTGCTCCGGCGACCCCGCCTCCGCCGCCGGCACCCCGCGCCGCATAAGCCGTCGCGCGGCCAGGTGGGCGTGCCATAGGCCGTACTGCGAAGTCCGAAAGCGGTCGCCGAAGTCTTCGGTCGTGGCGTCAACGTCCTTGGCGTCGAGCGCTTCGGCGAGCGTCATTTGGATGTACAGGTCGTCCTGCTTCAGTCCGTCGCGAATCATCGCCGGCGTCCACTTCGGCATCTTGTCGAGGGGCACGAGCTCGCCGCGAAACTTGAACTCCGTCGGGAAGCCTAGCGACACCCCCACCATTTTTCCCGCCCACGCGGCTTCGACGCGGTTGCGCAGGTCGTCCAGCGGGATGGTCCGACCCGCCGTGGCCTCCTTCGCCGCGGCACACGGCACGGATATCGCAGCGACGGCAATCGCAACAAAAAGAATACCCCAGCACGATTGATCGGCATTGACAATGCGGTTGGACATGGTGCTCGGGATTGTACCCGCACAACCGGCGTCCAACCTATTGCGTGCAACCCGAAAAGCGGACGGCGCTCCTACGCAGGCCGTCGACGCCGGGCGAGTGGGGCCATCCCGGCGAATCCGAGGACGGCCGCACTCCCCGGCTCGGGCACGAAGAGCATCAACTGCGGCGCGAGTGCCCCGCCCGCTTCCTTCGTGAATAGCTCGACGTAGCTGGACGTCGGGTCCGCGTCGCCCGTGAAGCGTTCTTCGCGGACGAGGGCGAAGGAGAGCTGGCCGTCGTCGAAGAGGCCGGGGTGGTCGCGGAGAAACTCGGTGATGTCGATGCCGATCAACTGCGGCACGCCGCCGGTGAACGTGAGCTGGCCGACGGGGAAGGCGGTTGCGCCGACGCCGAGGGTCTTCGTGTCAGCGTCACTGAGGTCCGGTGCGTTGTTCCAGTTGATCGTCGACTCGTCCCAGTCGTCGCCGACGATCGCATAAACGTGCATCAGAATCGAACCCGGATCGGCCGTGCTGCCGTCGGTGGCGGACTGGCCGTTGAGGCGCAGGATGGCGCGGCTGACGTCCGCGGCGTCGGTGTCTCCGAGGCTGAACTTGAGGTACGTGGCGTAGTCGAACGTGGTCGCGGCGGGCGAACGGCCGACGCGCGCAACCGCCGAGGCGCCGAAATTGGACGCCGGCGCGTCGTTCCGCACGGACGCGTCGGCACTGGGGGACAGGCTTACAACCGTCTGCGGGGCTCCGCCGGGCACCGTCAGCAGCCAGGCGCTCAGGCTGGGCTGATTCAGTGTGATGCGCCCGTCGGCGCCGACCGGCACGACATGCACGACTTCGCCGTTATGGCTCCCGCCGGCGACGCTGCGCACCTCTTCGACCGACACCATTGTGCCGGGCGCGATGCCCCAACTGTTCAGGTCAAACGTCAACGCGTGGCTGATCGTGTTGCGGTTGACGCCCAGCAGATAGTAGTTGCTCGTGTCCGGGTCGTAACTGCTGGCGGAATCGAATCCGTTGATCGTGCCGGTGGTGTCGGAAAGGCTCGTGCCGAGCAGGTCGCGGCGGTCCTGGAAGCCCTTTGCGACGAGCCGCACGACGCCTGCGGCGTGGGTCGCGCCGGTGATGTCTTTTAGCCCGGTATCCGAGACGTAATGGAATCCGGTCTTCTGCGGTTCCTCGACAGTGATGCCGTTGGGAAGCCACATCGTCTGGCTGAACTTGAAGGCGTACATCGATTCGGTGCCGGCTGCCATAGCGTTCACGTAGATGCTGGCGATGTCCGAAACGACGCTGGAGGTCTCCAGGCTAACGGTCGGCATGGTTGCAAAATTGTTACTGGTGTGCCGATTGAATTCCGAGAACATCAGCGGCATGGCCGCCGCCGCCGCGGGCCCGCCGGCGTGGTAGCCGGGGGTCTGGATCTTGTTCTTGATGCTCGTCGCCTCGGCGCCGAACTGAGCACCGTTCAGCCCGTAAACCTGAGCGGCGTAGGTGTTGAAGATGTCGACGGAAGAGGCCTGGCCAGTGAAATCGGTCTGGTAATCCTTTCGGATGGCCTGGAGGGCGGCCTTGCCCCAGTCGTCGACGCGCGCCGCGCCGCCGGCGGACACCGGCGCCGCGATGTCGGCCACGAGGCTCTTGCCGTACAGGCTGTTGACGTCGGCGATCGCGGACCGGATCGCGTCGCTGGCCAGTTGTAGCCGGGTGATGTATTGCGGGATGTCGCCGCTGATTGAGGGGTCGCCGTTGGGTTCGTTGTACATCTGCCATTGGGCGACGTCGTAGTTCTTCGCCGAGTGGAACGCCATCGCGTAGTAGTGCTGCCACTGCTCCCATTTGCCGGCCCAATCGCCGCTGCCGGTGATCGGACCCGCGCCGGGGGTGCGGGTCGTCTGCTGCATGACGTGAATGCCGCGGTCGTGCAGCTCGCCGAGAATGTGGTTTAGCTTGACCTTGTTGCGGCCCGTCTGGGTCTTATTTTCGAATAAATTATTGAACTCGCTCCAATCGATGAATGACGGGTTGAGCGGGTCGCCGCGCAGGGCCGCTTTGCGGTCGTTGAAGCTTGTCAGGCTGCTCACGCCGTCGCCCCACGGGTCAAGGTCGTCGCGCATGGTGCCGGCGCCATGCGCGACTTCATATTCGGAGCTGGCTGCCCAGACGCGAAACGCGTTCACGCCGGAGTAGTCGACCCACGCCGAGGTGTTGGACCCCGGCAAATAGTGGCCCATGTTGTAGCCGACGTGCCGCAAAGTCTTACCGACGGGGGTGCTCGAAACGTTAACCGTTGCCGTACCCGCCAACGAAACGCCCGCCCCCGCGCCCATCGCAAACATCGCCGCTGCCGCGATCTGCCGAATCCGCCGTCGCATTTTCATTGCTCCCGTCCAATCCCAAAGACCTCGTGTGGAGAACTTCGCTACGTACACGGATAGACGGCTCCCGTTCCAATTTCTTACGCGGGAAAGGAGGGGGTCTAGAATATCGTTGAACGCGGTCTTAAAAGATTTATCCGCTCGTCTAAAGATCAATGGTGGGACGGTCAGCCTTTTTGCCTGTTGCGGCTTGATACAGCCGGCAACGCACACGAGACCAAACCAGTTCGTGTTGAAGTTGCCATCCCCAATCGAACTGAATCCGTGGTCGCTTATGCGGGGTCAGGATCAGCAACGCCGGGGACACGAGGCTCAATTGGTAGCAGATTCCCGGCAAACGGGATGGTTCCGCCAGGTGTAACGCGAAACTGCACACCACCAACGTGTACGACCGCCCGGCCATTGCCCCGGCGGCGACGTCCTCAAAACTGAAACGTTCGCACGGTTGACCGGTCCGCCGCTCGTACTGCGCGAAAAGAAACGGATCAGATGCGTCGATCGCGCCCGTGCCCAGCTCGCGCAACGCCAGGGTCGCTTCGCCACTACCGGCGGCCAGATCGAGCACGCGCGACAAGTCCAGTTCCCAGCGCGTCGCCGCCAGTCCGATCGCGTGACGGACCTCCGGCTCGTGTGGATTCGAATAGTCGTCGGCGTGCCCGCGGTAATACGCGTCCGCACCGTGCCGCTCGTAGCGGCCGCGGACGGATTCGGACTCGCCGGTGTTTTCCTCGGGACTCACGCCCGCCAATCGTACCCTCTCGCGCCGGGTTTGAATTGCGTCCGGCACGTCGCGCGGGTAAGGCTTCTCACCATGCGTACTTCGATCTCCCCATCCCTCGCGGCGATTCTCTGCCTCGTTGTTACGACGTGGGCATCGCTTCATGCCCGCGGCGAGGAAGCCAAGCCCAAGCCGTTGCCGTTCGAGGAGCAGATTCTCGCCTTCGAAGCCGCCGACGCGAAGAACCGCCCGGCCGAGGGAGGCGTGCTGTTTCTCGGCAGCTCGAGCATTCGCTTATGGACCACTCTCGACGACGATTTTCCGGGCGTGGCAGTGATCAACCGCGGGTTCGGCGGGTCAAAGATTGTCGACAGCACCTATTACGCCGGCCGCATCGTCATTCCCTACAAACCCAAGACCGTTGTGGTGTATGCCGGCGACAACGACCTCGCCGCAGGAAACTCTCCGCGGCGCGTGCGGGAAGATTTTCAGGCGCTCGTTGAAACGGTCCACGCCAAGCTGCCCGACACGCGCATCCTCTTCCTCAGCATCAAGCCGAGCCTTGCCCGGTGGAAAATCATTACGCAGATCCGCGAAGCCAACGCCCTCGTCAAAGACTTTACGGCCAAGAACAAGAAGCTCGGCTACGTCGACGTTTTCACCCCCATGCTCGGCGCCGACGGCAAGCCGCGCCCGGAACTGCTCGACAAGGACGGCCTGCACCTGACCCGCGCCGGCTACGAAATCTGGCGCGACGCCATCACACCTTTCATCAGATAACCGACCAATCGACCCGCCCGCACCGGCGAAGCCCCGCCGCGTGCCCTTGGCGTCAGACGTGTCTTGCTGTTCAATGCCCGGCGACCCGCAAGGGAAGGAGATCAAGACGATGGCCCGATCGATCAGCAAGGTGGCGCCCGACTGGTGGGATTACACGACGCTGGATTCTGAGCTTCTCGCCGACGCCGCCAAGCTTAAGGAAAAGGATATCTTCCGCCTGAGCCGCCCCGGCTTTCAGGTGCATTTTTACGAGACGCGGGAGGAGTTTTATCTCGCCGAGGCGTTGGAATACGTTGACGCATGGAAGCAGTCAACGCCGGACAATCCCGCGGGCATCTGCGGGCCGATCGGGCCGACCGAGCAGCTTCCGCTCGTCGCGCGGATCGTCAACAGCCTGGGGCTCAATCTGCACGATGCCCACTTCTGGGGCATGGACGAGTGGGTCGAAGACGGTAAGCCGGTGCCGATGACGCACCCGCTATCGTTCGCGAAGGCCGACATGGAGTTGTGCTTCAATCGGATCGATAAAAAGCTGGCGATCCCCAAAGCCAACCTCCATTTCCCCGCCGGCGACCTCTCGGCCTACAGCAAAAGTTACGACCAGATCCGCTGTGTCGTGATGCAAGGCGGACAGGGCGAAGTAAAACACTGGGCGTTCAACGACCCGCCCCGCCGGGCCGGGAAGTACAAGAACGCCCCTCCGACGCCCGCGGAATATCGCAAACTCGCGACGCGCGTGACGGACCTTCACCCCATGACGGTGATCCAAAACGCCCGCACCTCCGGCGGCGGCTACGTCGCCGGGATCCCGCTGCGTGCGGCGACGGTCGGGCCGGTCGAAACCTGGAAAGCCGAGCGTGTCAGCATCTGGCAAGCCGGCAACCACGACAACCCGTTCGGCCAGCGCCTGACCGCGTTCATGATCTCCAAGCGCCTGCCGGACGCGTCAGTCCCGATGTCACTTCTCGCCGACCATCCGAACGTGCATTTCCACTATTACCGACCCGGGATCGGGAAGGTGGAAGCCGAAATGCATTGAATTCATGCCAAATGCATTTTTGCCACAGATGGGGCACCGATTTACACAGATGAAGATAGAATTCTTTTTTCCTAATCCGTGTTCATCTGTGCCCCATCGGTGGCTCATTTTCTTCTCTTTTGATTCTCGATCTATCCACCCGACTTAGCCGGCCCTGACACAGGCGCTTCGCGCGTGAGAAGAAACGCGACGAGGTCGGCGAATTCCTGTTCGGTCATCGCCCCTTCTAAGCCTTCGGGCATCATGGAGACGTTTTGTTGAACGAGTCTCGCGATGCGGCTGCGAGGCAGAGTATGGGTTTGCGTGCCGTCCTTGAGGACGACGCGCTGGTCGGATTGCTCCACCAGCAAGCCGGAGACAACGGTGCCGTCCTTGAGCTTGGCGACATTCACGAAATAGCTGGCGCCGATGACGAGGTTGGGGTCCAGAACGTTTGCGAGGATTGCGTCCAGATTTTCCCGGCCGACGCCGGTGAGGTCGGGGCCGACGGCGCCGCCCTGGCCGTAGATCGTGTGACACTGGACGCAGGCCTTCGTGAACACCGCCCGGCCGGCGACGGCGTTGCCGGCGTGGTGGCGGAGCGACTCGCGCATCCGCTCGACCACCTTCACCCGCTCGGGGTCGCGGTCGGTCTTGACGGCGCCCCACAGCTTCGTCACGCGCCTGGCGAGAGCCGCGTCGCCGAGGGCGTTGATCTGCCGCACGTGGTTCGCGCTCACGTCGCCGGCGGGAATTTGCTTGGCCTCGATGGCGTCGAGCATCGCCGCGGTTGATGCGGCGTTGCGCGTCATCGCGTTGACAACGGCGGGCTTCAATTCGGCCGGCAGATTCGCGTAGACGGCGGTCAGCGCCTTGGCGGCGCCGACGTCGCCGGTAGTGACCAGCGCGTCGGCGGCTTCCTTGCGGAGCCGCAGGGGGGCGCCGTCGTCGGTAATGAACGCGGCGAAGGTTTTAACATTCGCCGGATCTTTCCGTTCGGCGAGCGCCTTGA
>JBKJRK010000485.1:0-10425 GCA_046593135.1 Tepidisphaeraceae bacterium
GTTCCCCACCATGGGCAACATGGCCGCCGGCCTGATGACGGGCCACTACGCCAACCACCTCGGCCAACTCTCCGCGTGGCGCCGGTCGATCGGGTTGCCGAGCGTGCTTTAAACAACTTCCCGCAAATTGAATGCAATAAATCTACTGTTTACACAGGATGTTCGCTTCCGCGCTCTCGCCGAAAGATGGCAAAAAGAATCCCGCCAGTTCGCGGGACTTCTCTTCGGCCCGCAATTGGGCGCGACGATCGGACAATACGTACGAGACTTGGAACTGATCGCAAAATCGTCGGACCCGGCTGATTGGCGGAACGTCGTCCAGTGGCTCCCTCTGTAATCTCAGCATGAATTGGCTCAAACCCCGATCGACTTCCCAAAATCCTGCAGCAGCTTTTGTCGCGTCGTCTGGTAGTGGGTCTTCAGGGATTCTTCCCACGGCATGCCGTTCTTCACGCCTTCAATGAACGCGACGTAGCCGGACTTGTTTCGTTCGATCATGAACGTCGTGAGCATTTCGGCGACGGGGTAGTGCCAGCCTTCGATGTGCTCGGCCTCGAAGAACGTGCCGACGCCGCGGTGCAGGCGAACTTGGCTTTGGGCGAGGCCGAGGACGCTCTTGGCGCGGTTGGGGCGGGGGACGAGGGTGTTGGCGATCCATTCGGCCAGGCCTTCGTTGATCCACGAGGGCACGTTGACCGGGGTCTTGTAGCGGTGCAGGAAGCCGTGGACCGATTCGTGGACGAGCACGTGGGCGAACTCGAGTTCCTGGCTCTGTCGGAAAAACGCGATGTGGACCATGCCGTCGCCGTAGCTGTGACACATGCCGGCGGTTTGGCTGGCGTCGGTGCGGTGCATGAGGGCCTGGAAGCGGATGTAGTCGGTGGACTTCTGGAAGACGAAGACCAGGGCCTTGCCCCGCCAGATGCTGGGCACGTCGGTAACCGCGAACATCTCCGTGAGTTTCGCGTACATGCGATCGAGCAGGCCCGACCAATTCCGCGCCTCTTGTTCTGATATGTCAGAGTAGAACAGGAAGTAACTGGTCTCGTTGAGGCGAAGGGGCTTGCCCATCGTTTTCTGCGTCTCGTCGGCGAACGCCTTGAGCTTGGCAACGGCGGCGGCCTGCTGTTCGGGGGTTTGAGGCTTCCAGAACTCGGCGTCGACGCCGCCGACAACTTTTGGCCCGCCGTTGTCAGCGCCGCTCATTTCGCCTTCCGGCGCAGCGTCGTCGGCGGCGCCCGGCTGGGTCGTTGCGGCTTGCGTGGCGGGTGGGTTCTTACGGATTTCTTCGATCCTGCGCTTGAATCCCGGTTCGAGCTTCAGCGCGACGGTGAAGGCCTTCTCCGCCCAATCTTTCCCACCTTCGAGGCCGATCAGCTTTCGCCCGAGCTCAAGATGGGCACGGGCGTCTTTGGGTCCGATGAGGTTTTTCCAGACGACGTAGCGGCTCTTGGCGTCGAGGTCGTCCCAGGCAATTGTTTCGGTCTTGTCGGCCTTGAGGCGGAGCGTGAAGCCGGCGTCGTCGTACGAGATCACCCGGCCGCTGAACTTGGCGTCATTAATTTTCTTACCGGATACGGCGGCCGGTTTGTCGAGCGTGACTGTTTCTGCGTGTGACCACTCGACCCCGCTGAAGGCCGCAAGTACGCACCAAGCGAGCATCGACCGGTGGACGAACCGCACGAGCCTCATGGATGGAACCTCATGATCGGCCCGACAAGGTGGCCGATGGCATAATTGTATCAGTCCGGGACACGCGAATGCTATACTGCCCGATGCGCCCGGAGGCCAGCTATGTCGAGAAAGTGCGGATGCTTGAGCTACCTGGCGCTCGTTGCCGCGCTCTGCGCCGGGGGTTGCTCGGCGCCGCCGGTGAACACCTCGTTTAGCGTGACAATGTCCGAAGCCGATGCCGCGTTGCGCCAGATGCGCGCCCGTCCCAAGGCGCTGGAGCGGCCGCTGGTGATTCTTGCGGGGTTTTGCGACCCGGGGTTGGCGTCGTCGATTCTTGGCAGGCAGTTCCGAAAGCTGACCGGTGACGAGCGCGTGCTCGACGTGTCGTTTTTCTTCTGCGGCGACTTCGACGCGTGTCGGAGCCAGCTTATCGCGGCCGTGGACAAAGCATTTCCGTGCGACGACCCGGCGTGGACGACGGAAGTGGACGTGATCGGCCTGTCGATGGGCGGGCTGGTGGGTCGCTACGCCGCCGCCCCGGCCCAACCCGGCAAGTCCAACACCCGCCGGCTGCGCGTGGCCCGCTTGTTTACCATCAGCACGCCTCACCGCGGCGCGGCGTTGGCCACCATGCCGACCTTCAGCCGGCTCCAACTCGACATGCGGGCCGACTCGAGGTTCCTGCACCGCCTGTCGGCGGCAGAGTTCGGGGCCGGCGGATATCCGGTGTATCCTTATGTTCGGCTGGGCGATGTCGTAGTCGGTGCGAAGAACGCCGCGCCATACGGCAAGTCGCCGTGGTGGGTGCCGGGTGATCCGCTGCTCGATTCGCACCTGATGGCGATGCTGGATTCCCGGATCATCGCCGACGTCGCCCGGCGGTTGCGTGGGGAAACCCCGTTGACGACAGAGCCGCCTACGCCGTTGCCGGGCGTTGCGCTAGGGGTTTCCGACCCTCCTGGCGACTCTACGGCCACGCAGCCCGGCACCGCGCATATCGCAGCATCGCCGTAAGACCGAACTCTGCGGCACACCTCTTGCTTCACTGTTAACCAAGCGCGACGGGTCGTCCGCCGCGGATCAACAACGGATCGAGCTACGATCAGGGACGTACGGGCCCTGTGCTCGCCAGCGATGGAGGTTGTTATGAAGTGGTGGAAACTGCTTTTGGTGGCTTTGTTCTTCGCGCCCGTTATGACCGGCTGTGAAGTAAACGCCGATGGCGACGATGACGACGGTGCGAGTCTTAAGGTCAAAGTGGATGATTGAATTCACACGGACGGTTGACCCAAGGCCGTCCGGTTCATAATCCGAGGACGAAGGGACGAACATCGTTTCGTTTTCTTCGTCCTCTTTTTGCGCATATCCTTCGCATCCTTCCAAGTTGCCTCCGTCGAGTTGGGACATTAACTTCATCCCCGGCGGACACCCGGTTTACCTGGAAGGAAAATTCATGCCTTATTATCATCGCCTTGTGGGGCTCTGCATTTTTGCCAACGCCATCAGTCTCGCCGGAGGCTGTGCCAATAAGTCGGAGGGTGACCAAAATCGGCCCGGCGGCGCGACGCCGGCCGTGACGCAATCGAATTTCGGAAAAACCAAGGAGGCGGAGGCGGTGAATCTGTACACGCTGACGAACACGAACGGCCTGATCGTCAAAATCACGAACTATGGCGGCATCGTCACCGAACTGCACGTACCCGACCGCGACGGGAAACTCGGGGACGTCGTCCTCGGCTTCAAGGACCTCGACAGCTACCTCGAAGGCCACCCCTACTTCGGCGCGATCGTCGGGCGTTACGGCAACCGCATCGCCAAGGGCAAATTCACACTGGACGGCAAGGAGTACACCCTTGCCACCAACAACGCCACCAACCACCTTCACGGCGGCGTCAAAGGGTTTGACAAGCGCGTCTGGAAAGCCGTTTCGATCGATACGCCGCGAGGGCCGAGCTTGAAGCTTAGTTACGTCAGCGCCGACGGCGAGGACGGTTATCCCGGCACGCTGAACGTCAACGTGACCTACACCCTCACCAACGACGACACCCTTCGGATTGACTACGAAGCCCAGACGGACAAGCCGACTGTCGTCAACCTGACCAACCACAGCTACTTCAACTTAGCCGGCGAAAATTCAGGCACGGTTCACGATCACGTGCTGACGATTGACGCAGACCGCTACACGCCGGTTGACGAGACGAGCATTCCGACGGGTGAGCTGGCGCCGGTGAAGGGCACGCCGTTCGACTTCAAGACGCCGCACACGATCGGCGAGCGGGTCGAACAAACAGGCGGCAGCCCGGCGGGGTACGACCACAACTACGTGATCAACCGCAAAGAGGGTGACAAGAACCTGGCACTGGCCGCCCGCGTGGACGAACCGACGAGCGGTCGCGTCATGGAAGTTTGGACCACCGAGCCCGGCGTGCAGTTCTATACCGGCAATTATCTGGACAGCACTGAAACGGGTAAAAAGGGCACGCCCTACGCCTTCCGCAACGGGTTCTGCCTCGAAACCCAACACTTCCCCGATTCGCCAAACCGCAAGGCGTTCCCGACCACCGAACTTCGACCCGGGGAAACGTACAAAACGTCGACGGTGTATAAATTTTCTGTGAAGAAGTAGGAAACGCGTGGTGTTAAGCGGTCACGATGAAACGCCGCCGGTGTTTGCACCGGCGGGCCCGTCGTCGACGCCCCCCAATCGCGAAACCGCAAGCGGCTCTTCAAGGCGCCTCATTATCATGCATGGGTCGCGCCCGTGGTGGCGCAAGTTGGAGTCGGCTCATTTTTGCGGAAAGATTGGCGCGAGAAGCTACAATCGTTTCCATGGATGCGTTCCGCCCGGCACCACTATGCGTCGCCTGGGTCATCCTCATGATCGCCGCCGCTTCCGCGCTGGCCGCGCCGAAGGCGAGCGAGAACACCGCTGCCGTTTCGGCCTCCGTTCCGCAAAAGCCGATTGAGAAAAAGGGCAAGGATTTCGTCGGCCGGGCCAACGAGAAAAAGGACCGGGGAGGCTTGTACCGGTTCGAGAGCGGCGCATACAGGTTCACGACGGACGTCGACAAGGATCTCGCCAATGACATCGCCGCCCACATGGACGAGGTGTACAAGGAATACGACCGCCGTTTCCGCGGCTTCAAGCCCAACCCTTACGCCGCCGTAAAAACCGACGAGAAAATGCCGCTCTACATTCTGCGGCGGTACAAGGATTACCTCACGCTGCTCGGCAATTTCGGCGTCAACGCCGCCAACTCCAGCGGCGTGTTTTTCCGCACGGCAAAAAAACAGTCGGGGCTAGCGACGTGGGTCGAGGGGCAGAGCCGGCTGAAGATGTACTACGTCCTGCAGCACGAAGGCTTCCACCAGTTCGCCGACGCGCGAATCATGTTCGACCTGCCGCCGTGGGTAAACGAGGGAGTCGCCGAATACTTCGGAGACGCGATCATGGTCAACCGGCAGCTCGTCGTCGGCAAGCTCGACGAAGGGCGGCTGGAGCGCATGAAAGCGGCGGCGGCGAAGGGTGAGACGCTGCCGTTCAAAAAGTTGATGACGATGAACAGCAAGGCGTGGGTCGAACGCGTCACCTCCGGCGACAAGGCGGCCGCTCTCATGTACGACAGCGCGTGGTCGGCCTGCTATTTCCTCGTTCACGGCGGCAAGCGGAATGCGCCGCTGCAAACTAAAATTGACGGGCAAGCCGTGCCGGCGTTGGAAGCGTACTTACGGATCCTCAACGCCGACTTCGTCCGCGACCCCCGCACCGATAAACGGCCCAACGCGTTTAACAAAGTGTTCAGCAACGAACTGGGCAACTTCGAGGCCGCTTGGAAAGACGGCTTGAAAAAACTCGAGCCCGACCCCTGGTTCAGCTCCGTCCGCCACCTCCAGCTCCTCGCCGCCGCCCTCAAGCAGTTTCACGCGAAAAAGATCGAAGTGAAGAGCTGGCCGCAGCTCAAGGAGCAGATGGCCCGCCACCGTTTCCGCACCGCGATCCGCGAGCGCGACGCGGTGAGCCGCGGCAACGGCGACGACAAGTCCGACGACGCGCTTCCTCGTTTCGATTTTTCCGCGCCGGCCGAGGTCGAATTCCTTCCGAGTGCAGACCCACGCGTCCCGGCGGGGCTGTTTATCACGAAGGTCAATCCCAACATCCTGCTGAGTTGGACGGTCAACTCCGCGGGTGAAATTGAAGAGGACATCAGCTTTATCGACCCGAACAAGGTCCGCCGCTCGTCGGCGCCGGTCGCTAGAAAAGTTGAATCGGGACGAGAAACGCTTCAGTCGGCGACGCCTTCGCGCGAATCGGAAGGTAGCGATCCAAAAAGCATGAAGGCCGATCAGCCCACGACCCGGCGTGGCGTGATTCGGATTGGGCAGTAGGGCTACGCCGCTTGCTGGGCATTCATTCGTTACCGAGCTTTCGGAGGGCCGTCTCAACGTCGGCCCGGTCTTTAAGGACGCGGGGGTCGGCGCGGAATTCGGCGAAATCGGCGTCGAGTTGTTTCAGGTAGGCGGCCGAACGGGCGTGCAGCCCGGCGGCGAGACCCGCCTCGACCTGGGACAGAAGCCCGGCGGCGCGTCCTTCGCGGCCGTGCGCCGCGCCGGCGACGATGCCCCACAGCCGGGCGGTACGGAGCAGGTCGTCGTGCGTCTTAACATCCGACGGAGACAACTCCTCGCTCCACGGCTCTTTCAACGTTACCCAATACGAGCAGCCGCCCATGTCACACCAACTGCTGAGGTACAGCGGCGGTTCGGTCAGCGCCGCGACGTCTGCCGCACAACGTTCGCCCGGCGACCGCAGGTCACGACCCGCGACGCCGGAGCGTTCGGCGGCCGCGGGAACCTGTTGCTTGAGATAAAGCACGACGTCGTCCTCAACCCCGACAAGCGGGCGCTTCAGCAGGACGAAATACTTTTTTAAGCCCTGGCTCCCCGAACTGCCAAGCCGGGTGCGCTGTGCCACATCGAGCACCGCGGATCGAAGCGAAGCCTCGTCGGAAAACCGAAACAGCTTCTTCGCCGGCTCCGAGTCGGCCAGAGCCTGAGCGAGCCCGTGCGCGAAAGCGTCGTAACTTGCCACCGGCTCGCGGCGTAAGACCTCTTTTAGCGTCCCGTTGCTATTCTTGATGTTGGGGCGGAATTGTCCGTCGTGAACGTATTGGGTCAGTTCCTTCGCGTAAGGCGTATTCTCTTTCGGGAGCACGTTCCGCACGGCTTGGTCGTCTTTCAGCAGCTCGTAGGACGTCTTGCCGGACCCGAGCCCTTCCCGGTAGGCCGCGACGATCGTATCGGCGAGTTCCTGATCCCCGGCGGACGTCAGGTCGATGTGATTAGCGCGGGCGACCAGGTGCAAGGTCACGACGCCCTGGAGCAGTTCGAGTTGATACGGCAGGCGTGCGCTGTCGTCAAAGTCGACCATGCCGAACGCCATCGCACCGAACCCTCCTTCGGCGGCGTAGGAGCCGATGTTGCCGAGGTGGAGGTCGCCGTGCGTCGGAACGTACTGCGTCGGCGCCGCGGCGAGCCAGTCGGCGGCATTGGACTTACACCAGCGGAAGAACAGGTCCTTGCCGCCGCGCCAGAACATGTAGGGTTCTTCGCCGAGGCTTTTCACCTTCAACGGGAATCCAAGGGGGTCGCCGGCCGCGACGAACGGTGCGTATGCCTCGCGCAGGACGTCGTACGGACCCGCATGCTTTTGACCCAACACCGGGGACACGGCAACGAAAGCCAGCGACCCGACAACCGCAATCAGGACGGCTTGAAAACGCATGTCCAGCTCCTTCACGGCTATCGTATTGCCCGGCGGCGTCGGTGAAGTAACGGGGCAGAGAGCAGCAGCAACATTCCCGCCGCCGGCTCGGGCACCGCGGTCAGCAACTGCGCGTCGAAGCTGATGTCGGGGTCGTTCAACGCACTCTGGTGGATTTCGATGCTCAGCGTGTTCAAGCCGTTGACGAGTAACGCGGGGCTGACGCCCAGCGAAACCCACGTGTTCTCCAGAGCATCGGGGGTAGCGCCGTTCGCCAGCGTGTTGAACGCCGCGCCGGGCAACAGGTTCTCTCGGGCGATTTCGACGCCGTTGAGATAGACGGCGGCTCCGTCGTCGTACAGGAGCTTGAGCGTGAGGCCTTGAATCGCCGCCGCGTCGGCGACGGTGAACGTCTTGCGGAAATAGGTCGTGACGAATTTGTTGGCGGCATTGCCTCCGAAGCTGACGACGGTCGCCTCGTCACTGTCACCGTAGCCGAGTTGGGTGGAGCCGCTCGACCAGGAAGAGTCGTCGAACCCGGCTGCGCGCCAGGGCGTACCCTGATCCGACCCGTTGTCGCGATACTTCCACTGCGCGCCCGCCGCCACGAGCGTCGCGGGGGCGAAGGGGGCGTCGCCGCTGGTGCGCGTGTAACGGTAGAGCGGCGGGCTGACGCCCTCGCTGACCGTGAAGAAGTTGTTGCCCACGCCGTCAAAGGCGATGGCCTCCGCGTTGGGTTCGATGTCCTGCCCGTTGACGCCAATAAAGTCGGGCGACGGGTTCGCCAGCGCCTGGGCGACGGTCTGAGTCGCCGACCGCTTGTACAACAACGCGAACTGGCCGCCGTTACGGACCAGAATCTCTCGCCCATTTGGCGAAATGCTCGCGGCGTTGCCCTTACTCAGCGGCACGGTCGCGACGACGGTGCTGAGCGTCGTTGTCCCGGCGGCGGAAAATTGTGCTTGCGTCCCCTGATAGAACTTTGTGGCGCCGCTTTCCTTGGACCCGAGATAGATGTTGCCGTCTATCGGGTCGACGAACATCGCTTCGCTGTCGGGCACTGGAAATGAAAATTTCTTCGACTCGACGCCGACGACGGTCTTGCTGACCGGCGACAGCGCCTGCGACGCATACACGACCGGCTCGGGAACGCGATAAATACGGCCGGGGTCGGAACTGCTGTTGCTCTCCATCAGGTAGAGGTAGTTGACGCCCGCCACCGGGCCTGGGCCGACGGAAATCTCTTCCCAGTCGGCATTGGCCGCGCCGGAGAGGGTGTAAGTGCCGAGGAGCTTGCCCGTCGTGTCGAGGGCGAAGATGCGGTTGGTGTCGCCCGAGTCGTTGTGCGTCCAGACGACGTTGGCGTTGTTCCGGCTGGCGACGAGGCCGGACGCCTCGTCGATCTGCACGGTGTTGACGACGCCTTGCGAGACGCCGGGGCCGAACGTACTGGCTGCGAGGGCGGGGGACGATGCGGCAACTGCGAACGCCGCCGCGGAAGCGAGTGGGAGGCGGCGGCCGGCTGGGACGATGCGATGGTTCACGAGCCCTTCCTTCATTTCTTAATGGCCCGGCCGCGCCTGACCGGCGCGGCCGGGCCGGGGAGTTGTGGCGTCAGTCAGTCGACGGACAACCGAGGGTTAGCGGGCGTTGCGGCGCCGGCGGCCGGCGAAAACCACGCCGCCGATCGCAATCAGCCCGAGCGACGCCGGCTCGGGGACGGCGTAGGTGCCGGGGTTGCCGATCAGGCTCGCGTTGCCAGCAGCCGTGAACGAGCCGTAAGCGTCGCCCACCGAGGAGTTGAGCCAGTCGATGTTCCGGTTCGAGTTAATCACGTAACTCGCCGGCGCGTTGCGCGTGACGCCGTTGGCGTTTCCGCCGCCGGACGGCGGGGTCGCGCTGGCGTTATAGGTAAGGCGGTCGACGAGCGTCGACGTGTTGTCGTAGAGGTTCAACTCGTCGCCGCTGCTGCTGAGGTTGTCGTTGGTGTAAGGCCCGACGATCTTCAGGCCTGCCGGCGCCGCGGCGACACTGCCCCACCAATACGTCCGGAAGTTGTCGGGGCTGGCCTCGGTGATGATTGCCGATTCCCCCGGCTGCAGCGTGCCGACCGCCGACAGGACGTGATTAATCTTGTTAGGCGTGCGGGTGCCGTCGTCCTGGCTCCAGCCGACCATGCTCTGCGGCGTCGCGCCGGTGTTGGTGAATTCGACGAACTCGAACAGGCCGCCGTCGCCCGAATTCGAACAGAATTCGGTGAGCATGACGGCCGCCGGCGCGCGACCACCGGCCGAAAAAAACAGCCCGGCCGAGGCCGCGGCGATGAGAAGCTTCCTGGACATTCGATTCTCCTTCCCCCTGTTGGGGCAGATTGATGACAAGAGTTTCCTCGGGCGCGATCGAAAGCCGACCGGCGCTCCGGGCAGACCCTGAATTGCACGATTCGATAACTGATCTTCCGGGCGACGTGCCGGACGACCCACAACCACACGCCCGCAGGTTATGCCGGTACTGTTAGCACTCTGCTACCGGGTCCCTATATTCTGATTAAAGTACATTCAACCATTTCAGATTCTGACGCACACCACTTCACGCCGTTCCGCGTCCGTCAGTTCACCGGCCCGAACGCGTACCAGATAATTTTTCCGGGCTGGTTGAAGTCGTTCACCGCGAGGTCCACCTTCGTCTCCACTTCCTGGTTGCTGAAGTACGCGACGTGGGAGTCCGCGAAGAGCAAAAACCCGCCGCCCTTATGTCGCCCGGTGAAGCGCTTGAAGTCGGCTTTGACGTAAGAGAGGCTCTTGTTGCGAAAGTTGAGTGGATCGGTTGCCGGCGTCAACTCGCTGGGGCGCATGCGTTTCTCGGTCATGAGCACGCACTCGGTCGAGTTCTTCAGCCGGGTCAGCTTGACCCGGGAGTTCGGGTCGGCGGGGTCCGAGGCGTTGAACTTGGAATTGGGCACGTAGCAGAAGAAAGTCGGCCGCCGCTCG
>JBKJRK010000486.1:0-2692 GCA_046593135.1 Tepidisphaeraceae bacterium
GCATGAGTCGCCGCCATGAGCGATGTTCAAACTACGAAGGCAGGCAGCGCCTGATCTGCTCGTTGTCGATCCAGCGGTCGAAGACTCCGGTGTAGATCGTCTTGCCGTCACGCTGAACGACCGTCCACAGGTAAAAATCCTTGAACTCGACGTTGTCGAGCGCTTCGCGGGACGCGACTTCCATCATGATGCGGTCGACGCTGTCGTTGCCGCTCTTGGGGTCGCGGCGTTCGCGGACGTACTGCTCGAACTCTCCCTTGTCCGGCCGCGTCATGAACGCCGCACCGGAGAGGCCCACGGCGAGCACGATGATGAGGAAGTTCTTCATGGCTGACCATCCTATCGTCGGGCTCCCGCGCGCCAGTTAGAATTTAGGCGCATTATCGGAACGGGGAATCCAAAATTCTCCGCCCGCGCATGAACTTGCAACGATTGAACGGCGCAGGCAAAAGCATCTTCCGCGGCTTGGTCCTAGAATCGGCGGCGTGGACGCCCAGCGGAATCAACAACCCGACCCTACCGATGACGCCCCCGCGCGCGATCCCCGGAAATACGACGCCATCCATCGGGCACTCCTCGCCGGCCTGCTCGGCAACGTCGGGGTGAAAACCGCCGACTTCGAATACACCGGCGGGCGGGGCACAAAATTCCACCTCTTCCCCGGATCGGGACTTTTCAAATCAAAACCGAAGTGGGTCGTCGCGGGTGAGCTGGTCGAGACGACCCGCCTGTACGCGCGGACCGTCGCCAACATCGACCCGCGCTGGGTGGAGCGCGTCGCGGAGCATCTCGTCAAACGGGAATACGCCGAGCCCCACTGGCTGCGTGAGACGGCCAATGTTGTCGCGTTCGAGCGGGTCACGTTGTACGGCTTGCCGATCGTCGCCCGGCGGGTTGTGAATTACGGGCCGGTCGATCCGAAGGCGGCACGCGAGGTATTCATCCACGCCGCCCTCGTCGAAGGCGAATACGACACCGACGCCCAATATTTTCGGCACAACCGGGACCTCGTGCGTGAAGTCGAGCTGATCGAGGCCAAGCTCCGCCGGCGGGACGTGCTCGTCGACGCGAAAACGCGGTACGCGTTCTACGACGCCCGGCTGCCGAAGGACATTTTCAACGGATTCACGTTCGAGCGCTGGCGACGTGAGGCGGAGCGGCAGGACAAACGCCTGCTGTTCATGAGCAAAGCCGACCTCATGCTCCACGCCGCCGAGCAGGCGACGCCGGGACTGTTTCCCGACGCAATCCAGGTTCACGGCGTCCGGGTGCCGCTGTCGTATCACCTCGAACCCGGGCACCCCGCCGACGGCGTGACCGCCACGCTGCCGCTGGCGGCGCTGAATCAGCTTCCGGTTGAGCCGTTTGAATGGCTCGTGCCGGGGATGCTCAAGGAGAAAGTGATCGCGCTGATCAAGTCGATGTCGAAAGACCTGCGCGTGAAGTTCGTCCCCGCGCCTGACGCGGCGGATGCGGTGCTGCCGAACCTGGCAACGCCGCGGGGTTCGCTGCTCGATGCGCTGGCGGATCAACTCGGAAAACGGATCGGGTCGCAGATTCCGCCGTCGTCGTTCGCGCCGGAAGAATTACCAGAACACCTGCGGATGAACTTTCGCGTCGTCGACGAAGCCGGCAAGCAGGTTGCAATCGGGCGCGCTTTGAACGAAATCCGCCGGGGGCTCGGCATGCGTGCCCGCAGCACATTCGCCGACCTTCCGCCGGGGCCTTACAACCGGGCGAAGGTCACGCGGTGGGATTTCGGCGATTTGCCGGGGAAGGTCGAGGTGCGCCTGCACGGCACGACGCTGCTCGGGTTCCCCGCGCTGGTGGACGACGGCCCCGACACCGCGTCACTGCGGCTCCTGGATTCGGCCGAAGCCGCCCGCGTCGCGCACCGTGCGGGCGTGCGACGGCTGTTCATGGTGGAGTTGGCGAAGGAAGTGACGCAGCTTTCCCGCCGGCTGCCGCGGATCGATCAATTGTCGCTGTACTACAAGCCGCTCGGCGCCGCCGACGATTTGAAACGCGACCTGATGGACGCCGTCGCCGACCGTGCGGCCGGCGAGCTCGCGGGCGTGCGCACGCAGGCCGGCTTCATCGCCCACGGCGAGACGGGTTGGCGGCGATTGTCCACCGCCGCGACGGAAGTCACCGACCTCGCCTGGGCCGCGTTGTCGGCTTACAACGCGCTCGCGCAGGAGCTTTCACGCAGCTTCCCGCCGATGCTGGCCGACAGCATCGGCGACATGCGCGAGCAGCTCGCGCACCTTATGCCCGCCCGATTCCTGAAAACTACCCCCGCCATCTGGCTGCCCCACCTGCCACGCTTCATCAAAGGGATTCAGACCCGCCTGACCAAGCTCCAGAACGCCGGGCTGTCGCGCGACCAGGCGCACCTGCTCGAAGTCCAACCGCGCTGGCGAGGGTATCTGAAACGCGCCGAGAAACACCGCAAGGAAAGCGTCATCGACCCGGTACTCGTCGAGTACCGCTGGATGGTCGAGGAGTTGCGCGTGTCCCTTTTCGCGCAGGAACTGAAAACGTCGATCCCCGTCTCGCCAAAGCGCCTTGATGTGCAGTGGGAAAAAGTGCAGCCGTAGCCATCGCAAGAACGCGGTCAGCGGATCGCTCCAATTTTCCGCCACGCCAAATTGCCGCACAGTGGACTGAGCAATTGTTTCAACGGTCGCAT
>JBKJRK010000551.1:0-3108 GCA_046593135.1 Tepidisphaeraceae bacterium
TCCCGGACCTCGGCGTCATCGTTGTCGACGAAGAACACGAGGCCAGCTACAAGCAAGACCAGGCCCCGCGCTACAACGGCCGGGACGTGGCCGTGAAACGGGGGCAGATTGAAGGGGTCCCGGTGGTTTTGGGAAGTGCGACGCCGTCGCTGGAGACGTACAGCAGAGTGGGCGGTGGCCAGTGGCTGGTGGCCGGTGGAAAAACCGAGCTTACTCCGCCTGTTGCTCGCAGTCCTGCCGACCACCGGCCACCGACCACCGGCCACTACCACCTTCTTACCCTCCCACGCCGCGTCCGGGGTCTAGCGATGCCGCACGTCGAACTGGTCGACATGAAAGTCGAGAACCGGTTTCGGCGCGGCGTGCATCTAATCTCGCAACGCCTCGAACACCTGCTGCGGACCACGATCGAGTCGGGACATCAGGCAATTCTGCTGCTGAACCGGCGGGGGTATTCCAACTTCGTCTACTGCGCGTCGTGCAGCGAGCCGATTCACTGCCAGTACTGCGACGCGACGATGACGTACCACCGCAGCGCCGGGACGCACGCGAAAGGCGCGTCGAGCGCCGAGGGCCTTCACACCGGGCAGCTTCACTGCCACTACTGCCTCGCCGTCAACCCGCTGCCGGAGAGTTGCCCGAGCTGCAAGAAAAAACTCACACTGTTCGGCCTGGGCACGCAGCGCGTGGAAGAGGAAATCGCCAAGAAGTTTCCCGACCTGAAGTTCGCCCGCGTCGACAGCGATTCGATGCACGGCTCCAAAGATTACGAGCAATTGCTCGACCGCTTCGCCAAGGGCGATATACAGGTGATGCTCGGGACACAGATGATCGCCAAGGGGCTGGATTACCCCAACGTCACCCTCGTCGGCGTCGTCAGCGGCGACACGGCGCTCGCGTTGCCCGATTTCCGCGCGGCCGAGCGGACGTTTCAGCTCATCACGCAGGTCGCCGGCCGGGCCGGGCGCGGAGACGCGGCGGGGCGGGTCATCCTCCAGACATTTCTGCCGGACGACCCGACCATTCAAGCCGCCATCCGGCAGGATTATGTCGGGTTCGCGCAGGCGGAGCTGGCGCAGCGCAGGCAGGTCGGCCTACCGCCGATCACGCGGATGGTGCGTGTCGTGCTGCGTGATCAGGACGCGGACAAGCTGCAACACAACGGCGAGGTGCTCGCCGCCGAATTGGCCAACGCCGCGGCAGCCGAGGGCGACAACGTTCGGCTCAAAGGCCCGATGCCGTGCGCGATCGGCCGGATCGCGGGGTATTTCCGCCACCAGATCATCATGGTTTCGCCGACGGCGGCGCCGCTGCAACGCGTTCTCGCCATCGTGCGCGAGAAGGGGCTGCTGGCGAAGAACGACCGCATCGCGGTCGACGTCGATCCGGTGTCGCTGCTGTGAGTCAGGCAAAGCCAAGCACAAATTTCGATTCCCGGACGTGCCCGCCGCCGCTTACATGGCGCGTTGGCCGCCGCTTGCGGTTTCGCAGACCGCAGTGCGCGTTTCGTCCGCGAAAACGCAAGCGGCGGCGCGGCTGAACCCGTAATCGGCGACGACCTTTTCGTTCAAACAAATTGGGTTTCTGCCGTTTCCGCTTCACGTCATTTTCAATCTGCCTACAATGCCCCGGCGTGAAAGTGGAGCACTCGGCGTGAACATCAGCATCCTGGCGGCGGGCGCCGGCGGCATGTACTGCGGGAGCTGCATGCGCGACAACGCGCTGGCCGCCGCCCTCCAGCGCCGCGGGCATCGCGTGATGCTGATCCCGCTTTTCACCCCGCTCCGGACGGAGCCGCGAGACGTCAGCATCGGCCAGGTTTTTTACGGCGGCGTCAACGTCTACCTCCAGCACGCGACGCGCCTGTTCCGCAAAACGCCGCGCCTGTTCGACTGGATTTTCGACCGCCGCTGGCTGCTGAACGTCGCCGGCCGGTACGGATCGACCACGCCGCCGGACGAATTGGGCGGCTTGACGCTGTCGATCCTCCGCGGCGAAGACGGGCCGGCCGTGAAAGAGCTTCGCAGGCTGCTGCAATTCATGCGGGCGGAAGTGGCGCCAGACGTCGTGTGCCTTCCGAATTTGATGTTCATCGGCGTTGCGCCGTTGCTGAAGAAAGAACTCGGCTGTCCCGTTGTTTGCGAATTGTCGGGGGAAGACATTTTTCTCGACGCCCTCGCGCCGCGTGACCGCGCCGCCGCGCAGGAACTCGTCCGCCGGCGCACGGGTGACGTCGACCGCTTCGTCGCCACCAGCGCCGATTATGCGGGCCGTATGGCCGAATATCTCGACGTCCCACGCGAAACGATCGACATCGTTTATCCGGGAATCGACGCAGATTATTTGACGCCCCCGGCTCAAAAATCCGCCGACGGCCCGCCGACGGTAGGCTACGTCGCGCGCATCTGCCGCGAAAAGGGCCTGCACCGGTTGATCGACGCGATGCTGCTATTGTGGCAAATGCCGGGGATGGAAAACGTCCGGCTCAGTGTCGCCGGCTATCTGGGCAAGGGTGATCGGGCGTTTTACGAGCAACAGCAGCTGCGCGTGCGGGCGGCCGGGAAATCGGCGCTGGCCGAATTCCGAGGAGAGGTGACGCGCGAGGAGAAGGTGGCGTTGATCGACGGGTGTCACGTGTTCAGCATGCCGACGGAGTACGTGGAATCGAAAGGCATGTCGGTCCTCGAAGCCTGGGCACGCGGCGTGCCGGTGGTGCAGCCGGCGCACGGGTCATTTCCGGAGCTGATTGCCCGCAGCGGCGCCGGCGTGCTCGTGCCGCCGGGCGACGCCGGTGCACTGGCGGGGGCGCTGGCGAGTTTGCTGAACGATCAGTGCGAGCGTGAGCGTCTTGGCCGGCGTGGACGCGAAGCCGTCGCGGTGCATTTCACGGATGATCACATGGCGGACAACATGCTGAACGTGTTTGAACGCGTCATTCAGAAGACTAAAGAGCCGGTGCTGGTATAGAACAAGCGTATCGCGGGCTTTCAAACCCGTGTTGTTGCAGAGGCACGGGTTAGAAATCCGTATTGCGCGGCACACATGACGGAAATTGCACAAGCCAGTACATCGAATGCAGGGGCTCAACCGCGTAGCGCGGGCTTGAGC
>JBKJRK010000616.1:0-3001 GCA_046593135.1 Tepidisphaeraceae bacterium
CGGCGACGTCCCATCCGGACCGCGCGGGCCGGCGGAGCAACGTGTTCGCCACGACGGCGACATCGACCTGGCCATGAAAAAAGAGTGGGTTGCCGCCGTCGTGGCGGGCGAGGGTCGGCGCGGGGCCTTTCTCATCCTTGAAGTCGGCCTCGGGCAGCAGCTTCCACGTGCCGCCGTAGTCGTCGGCTTGGAATAGCGAGCCTTTTTCGCCAACGACCAGCGCGCCGCCCGTCGGGAACTTGTTTTTATCTCGGTCAAACATCACGCCGGGGAACAGGCCCTTGTCCGGCAGGACGAGGTCGCCGAACATCCGGCCTTCGTACCAGTTGAACCTGACGGGCGGCCGCCCTTCGAGCTCGGGGAATTCCCAGACGATGCGCGCCCAGGACGGGTGGGTTTCGGGATTCACGTCGCCGGCCTCGGCGCTCACGCTGGTCGGATACCTGAGTTTTGAGCCGAGGAATGGGAGGTTGGCGGTGTGGCAGCCCATGTCGCCCAGCGCGCCGGTGCCGAAGTCGCGCCAGCCGCGCCAGTTAAACTGGTGGTAAGCGCCCTTGCGCTTTTCGCCCTCGGGGTAAGTCGCGTAGGGGCGCTCCGGGGCGGGCCCGAGCCAGTTGTCCCAATGCAGGGTCTTGGGCACGGGCGATTCGGGCGGCCGGGCCATCACCACCGGCGCCTGCGGCCAGATCGGGCGGTTGGTCCAGACGTGAATCTCCTTCACGTTCCCGATCACGCCCGCCTGGAGCCATTCGACGCCCTTGCGCAGGCTGGAGGCCGCCGTGCCCTGGTTGCCCATCTGGGTCTTGAGCTTCATCTTCGCCGCGGTCTCGCGAAGCTGCCGGGCTTCCCACACGCTGTAGGTGAGCGGCTTCTGGCAGTAAATGTGCTTGCCCTTCTTCATCGCGAGCATGGCAGCGGGGAAGTGGCTGTGGTCGGGCGTGCTGACGCCGACTGCGTCAACCTTATCGCCAAGCTTGTCGATCAACTCGCGGTAGTCGGTGAAGACCTCGGCGTCGGGGAACTTGTCTGTCTGCTGGCCGAGGATGTTTTCGTCGGTGTCGCAGATCGCGACGACTTTGCCGACCTGGCCGGCGTTTGCGACGTCGCCCGAGCCTTTCCCGCCGACGCCGATCCAGGCGATGTTCAACTGCTGGTTCGGGCTTTTGCTCTGCGCATAAGCACGCTGATTCCAAACCCAAAAGCCCGCGCCCGCGGTGGCGGCGGCGCCTTTTATGAAACTGCGGCGGGTGGTTCGACGACTCATCAAGAAATCTCCTGGAAAAGCGAAAGCGCAACAGAGAAAGCGAACGATACCTGCACCGGCATCTGAAGGAAATACAATCGTGGGACGTTTTCGTGGCGGCCGTTTACGCGGAGCGCAATTCGGTGGACGAAAGGTCGACAAGAAACTCCGAGCGCGGAAGCTCGACGAACAGGTCTTCGCATCCCGCCGGGAGCGCGACGTCGGCGAGCGTGCGGACGCCGTCGGGCATCGGCCGGGCCGCGACGAGAAACCGGCAACCGCGGGAGCGGATTGCGCCAAGGGCATCGTCGCAGCCGGCGGGCCCGTCGTAGTAGCGCGGGTCCACCAAGCGGACGGCGGTGTCGTAACCGACGACGAACGTGCAGCCGGGGAATAGGTCGGCTTTCTGCCGGAACAGCGGTGCGCGGGTGAGAACGACGGGGTATCGCCGGAATTGCCCGGCGCGGCGCTCGATCTCGTTTGGAAGCAGGGCGGGTTTGTCGGCGTTCACGACCGGAAGCTCGTACGCCACCGGCAAGCCGGCAAACCGCCCGGCGACGCGCAGCATCGTTTCATGCCCGCAGTGCAGCGGGTTGAACGACCCGCTCAGCAGCGCCCCGGTAAACGCTTCATTTGCCGCGACGCGCCCGCCGGGGTGTATCGTGGCGGTCCGCACGCGACCATCAAGCAACTCATGAATCGGATCGGGGTCGGGCGTGTGCGTGCGAGCAAGATTCTCGTTCGGGAACCACTGCGGTGCAGACGCCTCGACGCCGACGGCCTCCGCGAGCGCGTGAAGGACGAGCCGGGCGACGGCGGCTTCTTCGCCGAGCCGGTCCCGTCCGCCTTTCGTCAAAACGACGCCGAAATCGGTTCGCCCGCCGCGCGTCTCAACGGCGACGTGGCAGGCGTGTTCGCCGCGTTTAGTGCGGTCGGTGGCGATTGTCGCGGTGCATGCCAGCCCGACGCACGGCGACAGCCCGTCCGACAGCCCCACCGCCCGCCGATACGCGCGATGCGCCATCAAGGCCGCCGTGTCCGCCGACACCGGTTTGGCCGGTGTGCGGCCGATCAACTCCGACAGCGAATCAATCGAATACCGGTCGCTCGCTTCCAGCAGCAGCCGCGACGACCCGCCGACCGAGTGCAGCCACGCCAGCGCCAAGCTCCCGGCCCCGGCGAACGCGTAGACGAGCTTGTGCCCGGAGTCGAAGAGCCGGGCGATCATCTCTTGTTCGGCGGCGTCGGGTGTCATGGGTAGTGGGATTGGGCAAGGGCAAGGTTCAAACGGATTAGCCGTAATCCGCGTGCTCTGGTCCCCCCTCCCTCGTACGCGGGGAGAGGGATAGGGTGAGGGGCGATTTTCGTCCGATCGCGCAACGGCCCCTCACCCCGACCCTCTCCCCCGTGTACTGGGGAGAGGGAGAATCATGGACGCGACATTTACCCCCATGCGGATCATTCCACTCCACGCAGATCGTAGCAAAGGAGTCGAGTCCCCGTGCCGCTGATGCGATCTTCATTGTTCTGGCAGACGTAAAGCAGCCCGTGGCTCAACACCGGCGGCGTCCAGGTTTCCTGGGCGAGAAACAGTCGCGTGCGGTCGAGCTCCTTGTATCCTTTCGGCGACAGATCGACCCAAAGCAGGTGCCCGAATTCCCCAAGGCACAGTACACGCGGCGTACCGTCCGGATCGGCGTCGCCGACGGGCATGAGCCACGCGCGGTAGGTTCCGCCAGGTACTTCTTTCGGGCCGCC
>JBKJRK010000126.1:0-2762 GCA_046593135.1 Tepidisphaeraceae bacterium
TTCGCTGGCGCTTTTGAATAACACCCGGCATGAGTTCGAGCGAAATCGGGAGCGGTATGAGTTTTTGAAGTGGGGGCAGAAGGCGTTCAATAATTTCGAGGTGGTGCCGCCGGGCACGGGGATCGTGCACCAGATCAACCTGGAGTACATCGCCAAGGTGGTGCAGACGCGCGACGGCGTGGCGTTTCCCGATTCGCTGGTCGGCACCGACAGCCACACGACCATGATCAATGGCCTGGGCGTCGTCGGGTGGGGCGTCGGCGGGATCGAGGCCGAGGCGTGCATGCTCGGCCAGCCGATCTACATCGTCACGCCGCAAGTGGTCGGGTTTAAGCTTCACGGCAAATTACCCGAAGGAAGCACCGCGACCGACCTGGTGTTGACGATCACGCAGATCCTCCGCAGCCACGGCGTGGTGGAGAAATTCGTCGAGTTTTACGGGGATGGCGTCGGCACGATGAGCGTCGCGGACCGCGCGACCATCGCCAACATGGCGCCAGAGTACGGGGCAACGATCGGTTTTTTCCCGGTGGACGAACAGGTGATCTCGTACCTGCGTCTGTCGGGGCGTCCGCCGGAACTGATCGACCTCGTCGAGCGGTACAGCAAGGAGCAGGGCCTTTGGAGGCAGCGGAGAAGCGAACCGGTGTTTACGGAGGTCTTCGAGCTGGACCTCGGTACGGTGGTGCCCAGCGTCGCCGGCCCGCGGCGTCCGCAGGACCGCGTGGAGCTTCGCGGCGTGAAGCAGAGTTTCCGCTCGACGCTCGTGGACGTGTTCAAGAAAGAAGTCGGCGAAAGCGCCACGCCCCGACTCGACCGGTGGAGCGCCGAGGCGCCCGTGCTCTCGGGTTCGACCCAAGCCGAGACCGCCCATGAAGGCCAAAGCCAGCCGCACGAGGAGGGCCACGAGGCCGCGACGGTCGAGCACCTGAAGGGGGAGAAAACCAGCGCGATCGCGGCGCTGGACGATCAATGGGTCAAGCTGACTCACGGCGACGTCGTGATCGCGTCGATCACGAGCTGTACCAACACGAGCAACCCCTCGGTCATGATCGCCGCCGGCCTGCTCGCGAAAAAGGCGGTCGAGAAGGGGCTGAAAATTCCGCCCTACGTGAAAACATCGCTGTCGCCCGGCAGCCGGGTGGTGACGGAATATTTCAACCACGCCGGCCTGACCGAATACCTCGACAAGCTCGGCTTTCATACGACGGGGTACGGGTGCATGACGTGCATCGGAAACTCGGGTCCGCTGCCGGAGGCGATCGCCAACGCCGTTGACGGCGCGGACCTCGTTGTTACGTCGGTTCTTTCGGGCAACCGAAATTTTGAAGGCCGGATCAACCCGCACGTGAAGGCCAACTACCTTGCCAGCCCGCCGTTGGTGGTCGCCTATGCGATCGCCGGCACGATGGACATCAACATCATGGACGAGCCGCTGGCGAAGAACGACAAGGGCGAGAAAATTTACCTCAAGGACATCTGGCCGAGCCAGCAGGAAGTGAATGACACGATCGCATTCGCACTCGCGCCCTACATGTTCCAGCGGCAGTACATGAACGTCGCCGAAGGCAACAAGGAGTGGAACGAGATTCCCGTTCACGGCGGCGAACTGTTCGAGTGGGACGAGCACAGCACGTACATCCAGGAGCCCCCGTTCTTCAAGGACTTGGCGCCCGATCCGAAGCCGATCCAGCCGATCGTTGGCGCCCGGGTTCTGGCGATGGTGGGCGACAGCGTGACGACCGACCACATTTCGCCCGCCGGCGCCATTAAGAAGGACAGCCCGGCCGGCCGGTTCCTGATGGACCACAAGGTGATGCCGCTTGATTTTAACAGCTACGGCTCCCGCCGGGGGGATTACCGCGTGATGACGCGCGGGACATTCGCCAACATCCGGCTGCGGAACCTGCTCGCCCCCGGCACGGAGGGCGGCGTGACGAAATACCTGCCCGGCGACGAAGTCACGAGCATTTACGAAGCGAGCGAAAAGTACCAGGCCGCCGGCACGCCGCTGATCGTGCTTGCCGGCAAGGACTACGGCATGGGCAGCAGCCGCGACTGGGCCGCCAAGGGCGTATACCTGCTCGGGGTGAAGGCGGTTATCGCCGAGAGTTTCGAGCGCATCCACCGCAGCAATCTCGTGGGCATGGGCGTGCTGCCGCTCCAGTTTTTGCGCGGCCAGAACCGTTCTTCCCTCGGCCTGACGGGCACCGGCACGTTCGAGATTCTTGTGGGCGACGACCTTTCGCCGCTCCAGGAAGTGAAAGTTCGCGTGACGAACCGAGAAGGCGACCCGATCGAGTTCACGACGGTGTGCCGGATCGACACCCCGGTCGAGCGGGAGTATTACCGCAACGGCGGCATTCTCCACACGGTGTTGCGGAACATTCTAAAGGGAAACGTGAAGGGGTCCTAAATCTTTCGAACGGTCGTGCCGCTCGGCGCATACAAAGCCCCGCCCTTACAATGGCGGGGCTTATTGTATTTCCGTGAGGTCACCTTGGCATGTGGCGCCGCATCAATGATTTGCGTCGTTCAACCGAGGAGGATCGACTGCTGAATTCGCTCGCGTTCGCCCCCAGCGTTGCGGTCGGCCCCTTGAGGCACGACGCCGTTGGGCGGCAGGACACAAGTGAATTCCGCGCCGATCAAAAACGAGCCGCCGCTTGTAACGTGGCAATGAATTACGGAGCAGAGGATGCGGGCGGCGTCGCCTGTTTGTTGCGGAAGTTCGAGAACGAATTGTTCGTCGCGCTGCAGCC
>JBKJRK010000190.1:0-5034 GCA_046593135.1 Tepidisphaeraceae bacterium
GCCGCCAGCGTCTACGGAGCCCGGCCGGCGCGGATGGACGTGAGGAATTGAATGATTGAGGGATCGAGTCGTCGGATCATTGATTTCACATTTCAATGACTCAATGACTCGATCGCTCAATGACGCCGATACAAGAATGAGCGCGCTCGCCACACAACCTCACGCCGACCACTCCCGACGCATTGAGGAGTTGGGGCGCATCATCATGGCGTACAGCGAGGTCACGGAAAAGCTTCAGCAGTCGCACGACCAATTGAATGAGACGGTTCTCGCCCTCCGCGCCGAATTGAGCGAGAAGAACCGGATGCTCGAGCGCAAGAACCGCCTGGCCGCCCTCGGGGAAATGGCCGCGGGGATGGCCCACGAGATTCGCAACCCGCTCGGCGGCATCCAGTTGTACGCGTCGATCCTGGCGAAAGACGTCGCCGACCGCCCGCAGTCTCTCACCGTCGTCCAGAAGATCGCCGGCGGCGTCAAGCGGCTCGAAGCGCTCGTCGGACAGACCTTGCAATTCACGCGGGACCTTCGTGCCAGCGTCGTCCTGATGGACCTTCCCGAGATCCTTGAGCAATCGATCGAACTGGCGGGGTCGAGCCTGCGCGACCGCGGCGTGCGGTGCGTGGTCGACGGCCCGCGGCCGATGCACGTGACGGCCGACCCGCTGTTGCTCGGGCAGGCCGTGCTCAACCTCCTGCTGAATGCCGCCGAGGCGATGCAGGAAACGGGCGGCACCGTGACGATTCGTTTTTCGCCGCCGGCGGCTGGCAGTGACGCCCGGCAGTTTCATCTCGCCGTCCGCGACACCGGCCCGGGTATTCCGCCGCAGGTGATGGACCGCGTGTTTAATCCGTTTTTCACGACGAAGGACACCGGGACGGGCCTGGGCTTGGCGATCGTGCATCGGGTGGTCGAGGCGCATGACGGGTCGATCCGCGCCAGCAACCCGGAAGGCGGCGGGGCGAAGTTTGAGATTAGGATCTGATGTGACGCGTGACGAGTGGTGCGTGAAACGAATGCTTCACGGATCACTCGTCACGCATCACGCAGCGGAGTTGATATGGCCAGAATCCTTGTAGTCGACGACCAGGAAATGATGCGGGACTCTCTCGCCGCGAATCTCGCGCGCGAAGGGCACGAGGTCGTCGCGACGGGCGACGGCACGGTCGCGGTGTCGCGCCTGGAAGGTTCGGCGCGGTTCGACCTGCTCATCACGGACCTGAAGATGCCGAAGATGACGGGCATCGAATTGCTCGCCGAGGCCAAGCGCATCCGGCCGGACATGCCCGTGGTCCTGATGACCGCTTTCGCCACCGTGCAGACCGCCGTCGAGGCGATGAAGCTTGGGGCGTACGACTACATCCAAAAGCCTTTTGACGGCGACGAGATCAAGCACCTCGTCGACCGTACGCTCGAGCACAACCGGTTGATTCGTGAAAATCAGGCTCTGCGGAGCATGGCCGAGCAGCAGAACGCCCCCCGGCCGCTCATCGGCTCGGGCGCGGCGATGGCCGAGGTGAAGAAGAAGATTGATCTGGTTGCGAAGAGCAACGCGACGGTGCTCATCCGCGGCGAGAGCGGCACGGGCAAGGAAGTCGTCGCCCGCGCGATTCATGCCGCCTCCGACCGGCGCGACCGGCCGATGCTCGCGGTGAACTGTGCGGCCCTGAGCGAGAACCTTCTCGAGTCTGAGCTGTTCGGCCATGAAAAAGGCGCCTTTACCGGCGCCGACAAGCTCCGCCGGGGTCGGTTCGAGCTTGCCGACGGCGGCGCGTTGCTCCTGGACGAAATCAGCGAGATCGCCCCGTCGCTTCAGGCCAAGCTGCTCCGCGTGCTCCAGGAAAGCCAGTTCGAGCGCGTCGGCAGCAGCATCAGCCAGCAAGTAGACGTGCGGGTCATCGCGACAAGCAACCGCGATCTCGAGGTGTCGGTCGAAGAAGGAAAGTTCCGGGAGGATTTGTTTTACCGGCTGAACGTCGTCCCCATCGAACTGCCGCCCTTGCGACAGCGGGCGGACGACATTCCGGAATTGTGCCGGCACTTTCTCCACCAGATTGCCAAACGCGACAACTCGACGTTCAGGCACCTGGAATCCGAAGCCGTCCGGCTGCTCCAGCGATACCGGTGGCCGGGCAACGTGCGCGAGCTTCAGAACATCATCGAGCGGGCGACGATCCTCGAATCCGAGCCCGGCGTCATTCGCGCCGCGACGATCGAGCCGTGGCTAAAGACTCGCAACGTCGCCGTCGCCTCGGCGGTCGAAGATCTTGCCGGCAAACCGCTGGCGGATATCGAGAAACAAGTCATTCTCAGCACCCTCAGCCAGTTCAAGGGCCACCGGATCAAGACGGCGGGGGCGCTCGGGATCGGCGTTCGGACGCTGGGTATGAAACTGAAACGTTGGAAAGAAGACGGGGAGCCGGTGGATCAGAGCGCATGAATTGCTCGGGACCGGCAAAAAATGCGCAAGGAGCCGGGAATCAGGAACCAAGAGTCAGGAACCAGGAGTCAGGAATCGGATGAGTAATGCATCCATTTCAGCCTGAATCCTGACCCCTGACACCTGACTCCTAATCCGGCACGGCGTTTGATAAGGTAAGGCGGGACATGTTCATTGAACGGCTACTGAACCAAGGCAACGCGCCGCTGCTCGAGCAGCAATTGAAGTTCCTCGCGGCGCGGCACCGGCTGATCGCCGAGAACGTCGTTAACGTCAGCACGCCGAACTACAGGCAGAAGGATTTGTCAGTCGAGAAGTTTCAAGGGATGCTCCGCGAACGGGTCGAGCGGCGGAAGGACGCCCCGCCCGGATCGATCGGTTTTTCAGACATCGTGGGCGAAGTCGACAATCCGAACCGCGGCATCCTGTTCCACGACGGCAACAACCGGTCAATGGAACGGCTGGTCACCGATCAGGCCAAGAACGCGATGATGCATAACTTAGTTGTTGAATTGCTGAAAAAGCAGTACGCGTCGCTCGAAGGGGCGCTAAAGGAACGAATTAGCTAATGTCTGGCGTCGGTGGTCCGTTGTCCACTGTATAAGGACCGGCAACTGATCACGGACAACTGGCGATGGGCAATTGACCACGGACGACTGTCATGTTTGACGTACTCGACATCGGCGCCAGCGGCTTAGAAGCCCAGCGCACCCGGCTCACGACCATCGCGGCCAACATCGCGAACGTGAACACCACCCACGACCCGTCGGGCCGCCCGATCCCGTACCGCCGGCGGTTCGTCGTGTTCGAACCGGGTCAGGCCCGCAACCCGAACGCGCCCGGTGTGCGCGTGTCGAAGATTGATGTTGACCAGTCGCCGTTCAACGAAAAGTACGAGCCGTGGAATAAGGACGCCGACGCCAAGGGCTATGTAAAGTACCCCAACATCGACACCGCCGTCGAATACGTCAACGCACTCGAAGCGTCGCGTGCTTATGAAGCGAACATCAGCTTGCTGGAAACCAGCAAGGCGATGATTAACTCGACACTGAGGCTGATCGCATAATGTAGGGGCGAACCTTGTGTTCGCCCTCGTTGCCAAGGAAAAGAAAGCAGGGCGAACACAAGGTTCGCCCCTACAGAATGATTGACGGCGTCAACAACAACTCGTCCTTGAACAAAATCGGCGGCGCGAGCGGCGCGGGCGGTTTCGGCAAGGTGACAGGCGCCGGCGGAACTGGAGGAGCCAGCTTCGCCGAAACGCTCAAGAGCAGCATCAACGAGGTCGCCCGTTTGCAGCAGGATGCCAGCCAGGCGGTGCAGGACCTCGCCACCGGAAAAACGGAGGACGTGGCCGGCGTCATGACCGCGATGGAAAAATCCGACCTCGCGTTCAAGACACTTCTCGCGATTCGCGGTAAACTGATGGACGCCTACGAAGAGATCAAGGGCATTTCGGTGTAGTGCAGAACGTGGAATGATAAACGCAGGATGAAGTCGACGGCGGAGCCGTTCGGGTCTTCATTCGATTCTGCTGATATCATTCGTCATTCGACTTAGCCAAGGAGGGCTGAGCGATGGACTTTATCAAAAACCAATTCCAGCGCATTCAACAGCAGTTGTCCGGCCTGACCGCGAGCCAGAAGATGCTCACGGGGGCCCTCGTGGCCATCATGGTCATGACCCTGCTGTACTGGGGGCGCTACGCCGGCACCGCGGAGATGGAGCCGGTGCTCGACCAGGCGTTCGCCCAAGGCGACATCGCCCGCATCACCGGTCACCTCCAAGCCAAAGGCATCAACTACAAAGTAAACGGCGACCGCATTCTCGTGGCGGCGGACCGGAAGATGGAGGCGCTGGCCGACCTTTTCTACGCCCGCGCGCTGCCGCAAAATACCCAGTCCGGCTTCGACCAGATGGTCTCCAAGCTCAGCCCCTGGGCGTCGCAGAGCGAGCGCGAATCTCTCAACAACCGCGGCAAGGAAATCACCTGCGAACAGGTCATCGGCATGTTCCCCGGCGTGGAACAGGTGCGGGTCGTAATCGATCCGACCACGAAGCGGCAAATCGGCGGCGGGAACATTGAACCGTCGGCCAGCGTGACGATCGTCATGCAATCCGGGCCGTCGGCCGGCGTCAGGCAGGTCGCCGAAGCGGCGGGGGCGGTCGTCAAGGGCGCCGAGGCGGCGCTGAAGCTCAATCGCGTCAGCATGGTCGTCAACGGCATGCCGCAGCGGCTCAAGGACTCCAACGACGGCACCGCGCTCGCAAGCGGCGACGACCAGCTCGAGTTGAAGGTCAAGTACGAGGAAATCCAGCGTGACAAGATCGCGCAGCTTCTGAGCTACATCCCCGACTTGCTTGTTTCCGTCAGCGTCGACCTCAACACCGACGTCGTCGAGGTCGAAGAGCAGATGATCGACGCCCAGAAGACGGTTACCAAAGAGAAGCGCACCGAATCGACGGAGAGCGAATCGACGACCGGTTCGCCCCCAGGCGAGCCCGGCGTCAACACCAACATTGCGTTGAACACGCCTCTCGACATCGGCTCGGCCGGCGGCGGGACGAGCACGAAGGACACCACCGAAAAAACCGAC